>NZ_QSQJ01000013.1:0-33479 GCF_003436715.1 Prevotella sp. TF12-30
GTATTGCCAGTAAGGGGTGAACTTCCCTGTGATGTTAAGACAGTTTTTGCCGATTTCATCGTGACTGTTTTCGATGAATTCGTTGTTTTTGCCGATTTCATCGCTTCTTTTCTGATATTTCGTATAGATGTTGTTGAGGTCGATACTCATTCTATATTCCTGTGTCCAGTGGAAGCGATTCCTCATCCACTGTAAGGCGTGGGCAGTATGCCAAAGGTTGGTGCGGATGCGATTCCGCTCGTCGTTAACGTAGAGGTCCGCCACACCATGGTGATAGTCGGCAGTGCTACGCCAAGAGAGTTGACTTTTCTTGAAGACGAAGAGGCGGTAGATACTTGCCGAGAGGTCGAGCTTTGGGATGCGGACACGTTGGGTAAGCGTGTCGTTGATGTTTGACAAACCGTCGTTTTGTGCTGCGCTGAGGCTGATGCTCTCGTTGCCATAATGCTCAGCCTTGTTTACCTTGTTTTCCCATTGCAGATTGAAGGCATCGCTGATCATCGTCTTGTGGTTGTGCTCAGTGGTAACTGTGGGAGCTTCGCCGCCGAGGTCGTAGATGCTCTTGTTCTCTCGCTCTTGTCTGGTTACCGTACGAAGATAGTTGGCTTCTATGCGAGTCTCTGCATCGTCCTTGTTCTTCTTGATATGGTTGATGGAGTATTTTTGCGAGGTATTGAAGCGAAGGCGTTCTTCGTCGATAGGAGCGTCAAGCGATGGTACTGATATCCATGATGGAAGGGAGGCTGGAGCCAGACGATTGCTGTAAGATGCGAGTTGGTTAAGTGCATAGCCTAGATTTTTGCCTGTTCTGTCGTATTCTGCATCATACATCATCTGTTTCTTCTTGCCAATTTGCATGATATTGATGCTTCCGCCTACGTGGGATGGATGCCCTACGAGCATGTAAGGCTTGAGGGTGGGCATCAGTTTGTCGCGGGCACTATCTTTCAGGGCGATGTTCATCGCTACATTATCCGTAAAGGTCTTGTTCTGGAGCGCCTTGATAGGCTGGTCATGCTCGATGACTTCGGCCTTTTTCACATCTTTTGCCTTGATGTTCTCCTCTAGTTGGTTATATTTGCCACCGGTCAGGTCGAGACCTTCTACTGTGAATCGGTTGATGGGCTTGCCATTGTAGTTGATACGGCCATTCTTCTCTATATCCACGCCCGGCAGCTTTTTCAGTACATCTTTTAGGGAGTTATCTCGTTCGTTGGCAAAGCGGGTGAGGTCGAAAGATATGGTGTCTCGACCCGTGATGCGAGAGCCTTTTACTTGTACTTCCTTCAAGACAAAAGCTGTTGAAGCCATACTGATGATGGTTTCTTTTTCCGATGAAACCGATGTTTTTTGCTTTTTATAGCCCATATAGGAAGCTTGCAGCATATCGCCAGTTTGCTTTTGTGCTATCGGAATCAGGAAAGTTCCGTCTTCCTTGCTGCGTGTAAACTTCAAGGGCTTTCCATTGCGCAGCAGCGTAACCGATACGTTGGTCAGACGGTTGTGTGTAAGTGAATCTTCCACATAACCGCTAATCTTCTCTTGGGCAAACGCATGGAACGCCACGAACAGAATAGTGAAAAGAACTATTATTTTCTTCATCTTTTTTTTCTCTTTTCGATTTTACCTTAGACACTTATCTCGCTAATGTCTTTAAGACGCTTGTCTGGCAAAAAAGTAAACTGCTAATTATCTTTCAATCGGATTGTATGGCTCAGCACGCTTGGAATGCTTCAGGATATTTCCTTTTTCATCCTTGATCTTTACAATTGCAGCATACTTGGCATCTTGAAGCAGATAACCGATTGGATCGGCATAGTATTTTTTGTAAATGGAGGTCAATGATTTGCGGTCGATAGGCTCGAAAGTCTTACCTTTATAATAGATAGGTAGGGAGCCTTTGCCTGTTGTGAGTCCTACAGCTGTAAATCCATAATCGTTCTCGGAGTCGTGAGCTTTGAGAATCAATCCCGGCAGTCCGCTCAGCTTCCAGGGACCATTGTCAATAGGGATGTCTTCCGTGTACCATGTAATCCATGTTCTACCCTTAAACTTGGCAATAGCCTGGTGGCACTCGTAACCGCAGATGGAATCGATACTGTCTGTGAGTTGCCAGTCTATCGGTTCCATCGGTTCAATGCACAAATATCTGTCAGCAGCAAAGAAATCGAGATAGGCAGTCTTGCCCTGTTCTGGATAGTTCTTATATACTTTCCAATTAATCTGTCCGCCATTACCGGAGAAATTGACTGGTATTCCTTTTGCCATATTTGCGGAGATGGTAGAGTCTCTTTGGAATATCGGATAACTGTAGAATGCGGAATACTTGTTGCCAATCTGCAAGAGCATTTTCTCTTCGATGCGGCCAATGAGGGTGTCGGTCTTGGTATATTTCTTTTCGTAAATATACTCGGCATCATATACTACCTGATACTTTACCTGATCGATGGAATCTCCCATGCCAATGCTTGATTCATCGAACAGGTTTACTGTTTGAGCTTGGAGCATGCAAGCATATAATGCAAGCCATGCTATTAATAATACCTTTTTCATAATCTTCGTCTATTATTCATTATTTTATCTGTTTCTTTCGTTTTTGTGATGCAAAGATACTGAGATCATCCGATGAAATCAATGATTTCTGTTACTGAGTTATTACTTTTGCTTCTTTTCGTCTATTATTATTTTATTACTCTTGCCTTTGTTTACGGATTTTTCAGTAACTTTGCCGTCAAAATTCAAAAGATCAGGAAAGTATGAACAGTAACAGTAAGCTGAAAATAGTATGGATGGTATGTGGAGTAGCAATTGTATTGTTGTTCTGCACGCAGGCTTATTGGCTCCATCTTCAATGTCAATATAGCTTAGACCAGCAGGTAGAACAATTCAAGAAGGATTGTGATGAGGTGTTGGCGCAAGATTTGAAGAATAGAAAAAAGTTACAGGAAAATTCATCTACGAAAGGTAGAAGAGATACGGTTATGCTCAAGGTAGAATCTGAATATGATATGAAAAAGGGGTGTAGCCGTACAACGCTTTCTTTTTGGAACAATCACCGCTTTCTTGTCCGTTTGAATGATCCTGATCTTACGGGTGATGATGCTTATCTCATCATCAGCAGATATCTGGCTTATATAGGTAAGCATCCCTCGTTGGCTTCTTATCAAAGATTACTGGATGATAAGGGATATGGGAAGATATCCTTTTTTCGTCATCTTGATTACAAGACCGTCTTCCTGAATGCAAAATATGATGTCGAAGGCAGATGGTCACGTGTGGTGACGGTGAAGTATCAGACGAACCCAATGTTTCGCCAAGGTATTTCTTTTCAGGTGCTCATTCCTGTTACTCGAACGTTCAAAGCCATGATGTGGCAATTGATAGGAAGCATCTTTCTCTTTTTCATATTGATAGGATGTCTGTATTATCTGGTTAAGACCATAGTCTTCCAGAAACGCATTGACGGCATTCGCCATGAGTTCCTGAAGAATATGATTTATGAGTTGAAGCAACCGAAAGAAGGCGACAAAGGTGAAGAATCTGCTGTTTTTATCGGTTCCATTGCTTTCTACTATGCGCAGAATGAACTGCAATGTGGTAATTCCAGAGTAGTCATCACATCTCGTCAAGCTGAAATTCTGAAGCTTCTTGCCGAGAACCAGAACCAGCTTGTAGAGCGGGATTTCATACTGAATGAAGTTTGGGGTGATGACTCATACTCCAATTCCCTTGCCCTGAACGTGCAGATTACCTATCTTCGCCGGGCATTGAACCTGGATGAAAAGGTAAGTATCGAAGCTGTCATCAAGAAGGGATATATCCTGCGAACCTGTTGATCTTGTTATCAGCTCTCATCTTTTTAGAAAGGTGGAAGTTTTTTTATCTTAATTTATTTTGTCCTTCACCTATTTTGTTGTAACTTTGCAGGCAGAAATTCGAATTTAAATTATTTTATGTAATTATGGCAAAAAAAGCTCTTTTAATGATTCTCGACGGATGGGGAATCGGTAAGCATGATAAGGGTGATGTTATCTTCAAGACTCCAACTCCTTATCTCGATTATTTGACAGCAGTTTCAGCACATTCTACTCTCCAGACTTGTGGCGAGGACGTAGGTCTTCCTAACGGTCAGATGGGTAACTCAGAGGTAGGTCACCTCAACATCGGTGCTGGTCGTGTGGTATATCAGGACCTCGTTAAGATTAACAAGGCTTGCGAGAGCGGTGACATCTTGAAGAATCAGGAGATCATCAACGCTTACAGCTATGCTCAGAAGACAGGTAAGAAGCTCCACTTGATGGGTTTGACTTCTACCGGTGGTGTTCACTCTTCTTTGGATCACCTCTTCAAGTTGATTGAGATCGGTAAGGAATATGGTTTGAAGGAGACATACGTTCACTGCTTCATGGATGGTCGTGATACAGACCCTAAGAGTGGTAAGGGCTTCATCGAGGAGGTTCAGGCTTGCTGCGACAAGAACGGTGCACACATCGCAAGTATCGTAGGTCGTTTCTATGCTATGGACCGTGACAAGCGTTGGAACCGTGTAAAGGAAGCATACGACTTGCTCGTTGAGGGTAAGGGTAAGCAGGCTGACGATATGGTGAAGGCAATGCAGGAGAGCTATGATGAGGACGTAACTGACGAGTTCATCAAGCCAATCAATAACTCTAAGGTTGACGGTACTATCCAGGAGGGTGATGTTGTTATCTTCATCAACTACCGTAACGACCGTGCCAAGGAGTTGACACAGGTATTGACTCAGCAGGATATGCCAGAGGAAGGCATGCACACTATCAAGGACTTGCAGTACTACTGCATGACTCCATACGATGCTAGCTTCCAGGGTGTTCACATCCTCTTCCCTAAGGAGAACGTAATGAACACTCTCGGCGAGTACTTGAGCGCACAGGGCAAGAAGCAGCTCCATACTGCAGAGACAGAGAAGTATGCTCACGTAACATTCTTCTTCAATGGTGGTCGTGAGACTCCATACGAGAGCGAGGACCGTATCCTGGTTCCTTCTCCAAAGGTGGCTACATACGACCTGAAGCCAGAGATGAGCGCTTACGAGGTAAAGGATAAGTTGGTTGGTGCAATCAACACACAGGAGTACGACTTCATCGTTGTTAACTTCGCTAATGGTGATATGGTAGGTCATACAGGTATCTACAACGCTATTGCTAAGGCTGTTCATGCTGTTGACAACTGCGTAAAGGACGTTATCGAGGCTGCCAAGGCTAACGATTATGAGGCTATCATCATCGCTGACCACGGTAATGCAGACCACGCTATCAACGAGGACGGTACACCAAACACCGCTCACTCTTTGAACCCAGTTCCATTCATCTACGTAACTGACAATAACTCAGCTACCGTTAAGGATGGCCGTTTGGCAGACGTTGCTCCTTCTATCCTCCACATCATGGACTTGGAGCAGCCAGCTGATATGACAGGTGAGAACTTGATTATTGACTAATAATAATTTCGGAAGTCAAGGCTTTTTGGAGCCTTGACTTCTTTAACTTAAATCATTATGGACGTAAAGATAGAAGAAAGTTGGAGACAGCATATAGGAGAAGAATTCGACAAGCAGTATTTTGTTGACCTCACAAACTTTGTAAAAGAGGAATACCTGCGTACACCCTGTTATCCTCCGGGCCGTTTGATTTTCAATGCCTTCAATCTCTGTCCTTTTGATGATGTAAAGGTAGTGATTATCGGACAGGATCCATACCATGAGCCGGGGCAGGCAATGGGGTTGAGTTTCTCTGTGCCGGATGGAATCACTTTTCCACCATCATTGATTAATATATTCAAGGAGATTCAGATGGATCTCGGCACTCCGATGCCAGCCACGGGCGATTTGACCCGCTGGGCAAAGCAGGGAGTATTGTTGCTCAACGCCACGCTTACCGTTCGTGCCCATCAGGCTGCGAGCCATCAGCGCAAAGGCTGGGAGGAGTTTACCGATGCAGCCATCAAGGCACTCAGCAAGGATAAGGAACACCTGGTGTTTATCCTCTGGGGCGGTTATGCCCGAAGCAAGGCGAAACTCATTGACACGAGCAAGCACCTGATATTGGAAAGTGTGCATCCATCGCCACTGTCAGCCAATCGAGGCGGATGGTTTGGCAATCATCATTTCTCCCGCTGCAATGCGTATCTGCAGCAGAATGGTATTTCGCCTATCCAATGGTAGGTACACCTATTAATATATAGCTATCCACTCATGGGTAGCTATGATTATTTTTATTATACACTCAAAGAAATTTATTCATCTCAAAAACATTATGAAGAAAGACGAACTGCGTATTCTGCAGGTGGGCAACGTATTGGTTTCACCTGATATCATCACCGAAAAATTCTGTTGCGACCTTGATGCCTGCAAGGGGGAGTGCTGCATCGAAGGCGATGCGGGAGCTCCTGTAACCCTGGATGAAATCATGGAGATAGAGGATGCGCTCGATGTGGTTTGGGATGATCTCTCGGCTTCTGCTCAGGCTATCATCGACAAGCAGGGCGTGGCTTATACGGATATTGAAGGCGATTTGGTAACGAGTATCGTGAATGGTAAGGATTGTGTGTTTACCTGCTATCAGGACTTGAAAGACTTGGGCGATGGACATACCATTCCGAATTGCTGTCTTTGTGCCTTGGAGCGTGCTTATCGCGAAGGCAAGTCGAAGTTCAAGAAGCCTATCTCCTGTGCCTTGTATCCGATCCGTGCCAAGGATTTCGGCAATGAAGTGTATGGCATCAACTATAATAAATGGCGCATCTGCAAGGATGCCATCAAGAAGGGTGAAGAGTTGAATCTTCCGGTTTATAAGTTCCTGGAAGGTCCGCTGATTGAGAAGTTCGGTAAGGAATGGTATGATGAGCTTTGTGAAGTGGCAGAGCAGTTACTTGCCGACTTGGAAGATTAATAAAAAAAAGAGATTTCGAAAAGCTTGGTAGCTTATTCCGAAATCTCTAATCCTTCAATATCCACGATATCACTTTCCTTGAATCTTCCTTTCCAGGTAAGAGTGTATATCTTTTGCTTGCTGAATTTAAATCGGCAGAATGCCTGCTCATCCAGTTCTCCGTTGCAGATGTACAGGAAATCATTGATCTTTAATCTGGTTCCTTTGCCGGCTCCTCGCAGCGTAAGGCGGATGGTGCCATAGAAAGGTCTGCCAAAGTCGATGTTGTAACCGGTGGAGTCTCTGTATGTACAGGCTGGTTTCAATATCTTGTAGAGCTTGTTCTCGTCCTTGATAACCTTCTTGTCGCCGAAGGCTTTATAATTCATAACATAGGCAGAATCCTGTCTGTATTCGTCTGTGATGACGCAACCGGTAGGGTGAATCCATCCGTAAGGGTGATATTCCTCAGATTTCCAAGCCTGCGTATTGGTGCGGGCATGGAAGCGTTCGCCTTCTCCATTGCTGCATTCCTTGAGTTGTCGGCAGAGCCATTTGCCGTCTGCTTTCTGATAGAACGGAATGCTGTCCTGCTGCCATCCGTAGAATTCCAGCGAGAGTTGCTTGCCGTAGCTAGGCTTGCCTTGTGGGGCGTACCATACTGCAATCACATTTTCGCCATTTTTGAGGAAGCAGGTTACGTCGATGGTTCGGTTCAGAAGAATGCTGTCCTTGATACCATCGAATTTCAGGCTTCCCGTTACGTTTCTCTCATTGATATAGAGTTTGTAGTTGCCAGTGCTTGCTATATTCATAAAGGCCTGGGTGGGGCACTCGTCCATGATATAACTTTGGCGGAACCATACCTCAGAAGAATCGTTGGGCAGGGGATAGGATATCCAGTGGGTACCGAACTCCTGTGCATGGGAGCTCAGTACCCAAAGTATAGAAATGATGAGAGTTGTTATGTATCTCATTGATTTACTTTTGTCCTTTTCTTTAATGTTTTGTCTTTTACTCTAATAGATAACTATAGTCTTTTACTCTATAGATATAGATAAGATGGATGTGGATCTTTTATCTGATGGTCTTTGTTTCTCCTGCCTTGAAGGTAAGGATTTTCTGTTTGCCATTATAGAGGATAGTCAGATTACCCTCGTTCTTGCTGGTGATGGTTGCCTGAGTCAATTTGCCTTTGTTCCATGCGAGCGATACGCCATAGTTACCACGGGCCTTTAGACCTCTTATTTCTCCTGCCTGCCATTCCTGTGGAAGAGCAGGGAGCAAATTCATCATTTCACCATCGCATTGCATCAGCATCTCGCAAACACCTGCAGTTCCTCCGAAGTTGCCGTCTATCTGAAATGGTGGATGGGCATCGAAGAGGTTGGGATAGGTACCGCCACTGTGATGCTTGCTATCCTTGTAAACCTCAGGACTAACGTAGGTGAGCAATTTGCGGTATATCTGGTAAGCCTTGTCGGCACGATGCAGACGAGCCCAGAGGTTGATTCTCCAGCCTGTGCTCCAACCAGTAGAATTGTCGCCCTTGATTTCCAAAGTCTTGGTTGCAGCTGCAGCAAGCTCGGGTGTCTTTGCTACCGAAATCTGGTGGAAAGGATAGAGACCGAGCAGGTGAGACTGATGGCGGTGATGCCAATCCTGGTCATCCCAATCGTGATACCACTCCATCAGGTTGCCTCGCTTTCCAATGTGGTAAGGACGCAGGCGATCGAGAGCAGCTTGCAACTGCTGCTGGTAATCGCTGTCGATACCCAGGGCCTTCGCTCCCTTGATAGTGTTCTTGAAGAGCTCACGGATGATGGCAAGGTCGGCGGTTCCACCATAGAAACTGCTGCCACGGTAGCCCTTATCGGTGATATAGTCTGCCTCTGGCGATGTGCAAGGGGCTGTAATCAGTTCGTTTGGATTGTGTGGATTCGGAATAAGCCACTCCAGCAGGAAATCGGCAGCGCCCTTCATCAAAGGATAGGCTGTATTGCGGAGATATTCCGTATCACGGGTATAGTCGTAGTGATCCCAGAGGGTTTCTACAAGCCAGGCTCCCCCCATCGACCAATTGCTCCATTGTGGGCTCTCGTTTCCGGTTCCCACAGGGTTGCTCATCGCCCACGCATCGGTATTATGTCCGGCACACCATCCCTTATCGATGCCGTAGAAGTGCTGGGCATTGTGGCGGCCTGTTACCGACAAGCCTTCTACCAATCCATCTACAGGAGCAACCAGCTCGGAAAGATTGGCAACTTCTGCCGGCCAGTAATTTTCTTCCAGATTGATGTTGATGGTATAGTTGCCACGCCATGGAGAGCGGAGGGCTGGTGCCCAGAGTCCCTGCAGATTGGCTGGTACTCCCTTGGTGCGGCTACTGCTGATGAGCAGGTATCTGCCATATTGGAAGTAGAGCTGTTCCAGATAAGGGTTGCTCTCGTGGTTGTCGCTATAGGCGAGCAACTGCTGGTCGGTAGGGCGGGAAGCATCAAACTTGGCACCTTTCAGGTTCAGGCTTACTCTATCAAAGAGTTTCCTGTAATCAGCGATATGACGCTGCTTGAATTCATCATAGGTGAAGTTGACAAGATGCCAGGCATCATCAGATACTCTTTCGATATATGGAGCCCCTTTTTTCACCGGGTGTTTGTCGAAGCCATTGTAGCTTGTCTCGTTGACAAGATAGATGATAGCCTCGCTTACATCTTTTAGATGGAGTACTGAATCGTCAGCCCATACCTGTCCGTCGGTGTTCTTTACCTGAAGCATCGCACAGTAATGCGTGCTGTTGGCTTCATCTCCCAGAACATGACCTGTTATGGTGATTTGTCCTCTGGATGCTTTCACCTGATGAGGAATGAGGGAGGTCAGGGATATGTCGCTGTTGATGGCTCTCTTTTGAGAGGCACTCAACTTGATGGCGATCATCTTGTCAGGATGTGAAGCAAAATACTCCTTGGTGTACTGGATGCCATTGCGCTTGAATTGTACTGTAGCAAGGGATTTGTCGAGATTTAACTCACGATAGTAATCAGTAAATTCTCCCTGGTTGCAGTCTATGATATTGATCATGCCCAGCGGCTGGTAGAACTCCGAGTTGTGTCCTTGTACATAGTGCTGCAGGGAATCGGCAGTCTTGTAATCTTCCTTAAACAGGGCTTCTCTGATTTTGGAAATCCACTTGTAGGCTTCGCCACCTTCGTCAGGGTTTACAGGAACGCCCGTCCATAGGGTGATGTCATTGAGCTGGATGGAATCATTGTTGGCTCCGCCGTAAACCAGCGCACCCAGTTTGCCATTGCCCAGTGGCAGTGACTCTTCGAAGGCGTATGCAGGCTTGTTGTACCACAACTTGTTGGGTAGGGGAGTTTTACTAACTGTTGCCGCCTGGCAGTTCAAGAACGTTGAGGCAGCTAGCGCAAACGTAAAAAGCAGATGCTTCATAAATTTAGTTTTGTTAGTTGTAAAAACATGATGTCGGGGTTGTTGCTTTTTGAAGGCGGCAACCTAAAAAAGGGGGAAGACTCCTGCAGAGTCTGCCCCCAATATATGGTGCTCGCTTTATGCGTCGATATTGGCGTATGTTGCGTTCTGCTCGATGAACTCTCGGCGTGGCTCCACATCGTCGCCCATCAGCATAGAGAAAATCTCGTCAGCCTGAGCTGCATTCTCGATGGTAACCTGCTTGAGCAAGCGTGTTGCTGGGTCCATAGTGGTTTCCCAAAGCTGCTCTGGGTTCATCTCACCCAAACCTTTGTATCGCTGGGTGTGGATATTCTTATCTTCTGTGCCCTCGCCATACTTGTCGATGAAAGCCTGGCGCTGCTGTTCTGTATAGCAATATTCGCTTACCTTGCTGCGGTAAGTACACTTGTAGAGAGGTGGGGTAGCGATGTACAAGTGGCCTTCCTCGATAACTTTAGGCATGAAGCGATAGAACAATGTCATGATCAGTGTGTCGATGTGGGAACCATCGACGTCGGCATCGGTCATGATGATAATCTTGTCGTAACGCAGCTTGTCTGTGTTGGCTTCCTTGCTGTCCTCACCATCTACACCGAAGCGAACTCCGATACTCTGGATGATGTTCATGACAGACTCTGCTTCGAAGACTTTATGCCACTGAACCTTTTCTACGTTCAGAATCTTACCACGCAATGGGAGGATAGCCTGGCGGAAACGGTCGCGGCCCTGCTTGGCAGAACCACCAGCGGAATCACCCTCGACGAGGAAAATCTCGCATTCCTTAGGATCCTTCATAGAGCAATCGGCAAGCTTACCAGGAAGACCGCCACCAGTCATGAAGTTCTTGCGCTGTACGCTCTCGCGTGCCTTGCGGGCAGCGATACGTGCTGTAGCAGCCAGGACAACTTTTTCGCAGATGCGCTTAGCCTCGTCTGGATGTTCCTCCAGATAATCAGACAAAGCTTCGTTTACAGCCTGCTGAACGGCGCCCTGTACCTCGCTGTTTCCGAGCTTGGTCTTGGTCTGGCCCTCAAACTGAGGTTCTGCTACCTTGATAGAGATAACGGCGGTAAGACCCTCGCGGAAGTCTTCTGGTGCAATCTCTACCTTTGCCTTCTCAATCTGCTTGGAGATGGTTGGGTCGGCTTCTGCGTAAGCCTTCAGGGTACGGGTCAGCGCCATACGGAAACCTGTCAGGTGGGTACCGCCCTCAATGGTGTTGATATTGTTCACGTATGAGTGGATATTCTCTGAATAGTCTGTGTTGTACATAACGGCAATCTCGATAGGAATACCCTGCTTCTCTGTCTTCAGGTAGATGACGTCATCGAAGAGGTGGGTGCGATGGCGATCCACGTAGCGAACGAATTCCTTCAAACCATCCTTCGCATGGAAAACCTGCTCCTTGGTCTTTCCTTCCTCGTCTGGGCGCAGATCTCTCAGAGTAATCTTGATACCCGCGTTGAGGAATGCCAACTCGCGCATACGGTTGGCGATGATGTCCCACTTATAGCCAGTGTGAGTAAAGATTGTAGGGTCTGGCCAGAACTGCTGGCGTGTACCGCGCTTGTTGGTCTCGCCTACCACCTTTACCGAATAGAGAGGCTTGCCTTTCTCGTATTCCTGCTGGTAGATCTTGCCACCACGGAAGACCTGTGACAACATGTGGGTAGAAAGTGCGTTTACACAACTTACACCCACACCGTGCAAACCTCCAGAAACCTTGTATGAACCCTTGTCGAACTTACCACCGGCGTGGAGCACGGTCATTACGACTTCGAGGGCTGACTTATGAAGCTTCTCGTGCATATCCACAGGGATACCACGGCCATTGTCTTCTACGGTGATAGAGTTGTCCTCATTGATGGTAACCTCGATGTCGGTACAGTAACCAGCCATCGCCTCGTCGATAGAGTTATCAACGGTCTCGTTTACCAGGTGGTGAAGACCCTTTTCGGAAATGTCTCCAATGTACATTGCCGGACGTTTGCGAACAGCTTCCAAGCCTTCAAGAACCTGGATGTTGCTCGCTGAGTAATTATTTGCGGTGTTTTGATTTTCTGCCATTTTTAGAATTGTCTTATTTCCGTGCAAAGATACAAAAAAAAGCTGAGAAACAGCTAGTTTTCTTTGTGAAAATTAGCGAAAAAGGAGAAAAAAGTAAGGTGGTGATGTGTCGAAGGTCGAAGGGGGATAAAAAAGAGTAAGGCTGCAACCCCTTTATGAAGGATAGCAGCCTTATTTATCTCTTTTGCTTTAACTTGGAAGTTAGGCCAACTTAGCGATGTGCTGTGTAAGACCAGACTTCAAGTTTGCAGCCTTGTTCTCGTGAATAACGTTGATCTTAGCCAACTTGTCCAAAAGCTTCTGTACTGTAGGATAGAGCTTTGCAGCCTCCTCCTTGTCAGTCATGTTGCGCAACTTGCGAACGGCATTGCGCATAGTCTTTGCATAGTACTTGTTATGCAAAGCCTTCTTCTTGTCCTGACGGATTCTCTTTACTGATGATTTGTGATTTGCCATCTCTATGTTTTATTTTTATATTCTTTATTAATGTTTGTAGTCCCTAGCAGAGTCGAACTGCTCTTTAGAGAATGAAAATCTCTCGTCCTAACCGATAGACGAAGGGACCATTGCTTATTTGCGGGTGCAAAGTTACTACTTTTATTTGAATCTTGCAAATTTTTCCGCGAAAATTTTCGCTAAATGCTTGTTTTTTTGTAATTTTGCCCTGTTTTTTAATAATTATAGACAAAATGGAAGTAAAAACTAGAGCTATCGTACTGCAAACCATTAAGTATGGGGATGCACAACTTATCGTGGATTTCTTCACCGAAAAGTTGGGCAGAGTCTCTTTTATGGTCAAAATTCCCAAGTCTTCTAAGGCGAAGATGAAGCGTCAGCTGTTTCAGCCCCTGATGATTCTCAACCTGGAGTTCGATCATCGTCCGAAAGCTAACTTGCAGCGATTGAAGGATGTATCCATCGCTCTTCCCTTTGTGGATCTTCCCTTTTCGCCTTACAAGTTGGCGATGTCTATGTTTCTGGCAGAGCTTTTGGGGCAAGCCACCAGGAACGAGCAGGTGAATGTTCCATTGTTTTCCTTCATAGAGGAGAGTGTGGCGTGGCTCGACCAGGCACAGGGGAATTATGCCAATTTCCATATTGTCTTTATGGTTCGGCTAACCTTCTTTCTTGGATTTTCGCCTAACCTTGAGAGTGGTGCGTATGGCGATTTCTTCGACTTGGAGGAAGGCCGTTTTGTATCCTTCGTGCCTACACACGTACATTATTTAAATAAAGAGGATTCTTTACGTATGTTGGGGCTGCTTCGCCTGAGCTATGAAACAATGCACCTCTACACAATGTCCCGATTGGATCGAAACCGCTGTGTAGAGGTGATATTGCAATATTATAGGATTCATGTTCCGGGATTCCCGGAGCTGAAAAGCTTTTCTGTTCTACAGGAGTTGTTCGCTTAAGGAACGGTTCCCTAGGCGAAGCTAATGACTCCCTGTACTGTGTCGTTATCGTCTTTCTTCTTAGCCTCCTCCGTTTCTGCATTGCCAGAAGCCAGATTGCGGATGTCTTCGAGAGTCTGACGGGTGCGCTTGAAGGTTGGTGTGTTCTCTACCTGAAGGATTACATCCTCATTGTCGAGATCCTCAGGACGGAACAGGAAGATGTGTGGATGACGCTTATACTGGGTAGAGTTGCCGTCTGAGCCATAGTAGCGCTCGCGTCTGTTCTGACGCTCTGCTCTTGTCTCTTCCTCTTCTGCGATACGGCGAGCTTCCTCTTCTGTATGCTTCTTCATGTGGCGGTTCATTCCCTCTACGTCTTCGAGTCCGAAACCTGTTGCCAATACGGTAACCTTGACACGGCTGCCCAACTCTGGATCAATGGCGAGTCCCCACTTCAACTCGAAGTCATCTCCAAACTTCTCCATGAAGTCGTTTACATCGTTCATCTCATCCATGGTCAAACCAGGATTGTCCTTCTTCTCACTGGCAAAAGCAATGCTCAGCAAGATTTTCTTGGAGTTGAATACATCGTTGTCGTTGAGCAAAGGTGAGTTCAATGCATCCTCAATCGCCTTCTTGACACGACCTTCGCCCTCACCGTAACCTGTACTCATGATGGCAACGCCACCATCCTTCAATACAGTCTTCACGTCGTTGAAGTCGAGGTTGATGAGTCCGTGAACGGTGATGATTTCTGCAATACTCTTTGCTGCAACGCTTAAGGTGTCGTCTGCCTTTCCGAAGGCATCGAGTACAGCGAGGTCTGGATAAATCTGGCGGAGACGCTCGTTGTTGATAACCAGCAGCGCATCTACGTGCTTAGACATTTCTTCTACACCATCCAGTGCCTGGTCAATCTTCTTAGGACCTTCGAAGCGGAAAGGAATGGTTACGATACCAACGGTAAGGATTCCGAGTTCCTTGCTTACTCTTGCGATGACAGGCGCAGCACCGGTTCCTGTACCACCACCCATTCCGGCAGTGATGAAAGCCATCTTGGTGCCGTCGTTCAGCATGTGCTTGATCTCTTCAAGGGTTTCCTCGGCAGCCTGGCGAGCCTTGGCAGGCTTGTTGCCGGCTCCCAGACCTTCCTTGCCCAACTGCAGATGTACAGGTACTGGAGAATCGTTGAGTGCCTGATTATCAGTGTTACACAATACGAAGCTTACGTCGTGGATGCCTTCACGGTACATGTGGTTGACAGCGTTGCCACCGCCACCACCTACACCAATCACCTTGATGATGCTGTTTTCCTTTTCTGGCTCTCCAAAGTCCAGAATATGTGGAGTATTTGTGTTATCTAGCATAATAGTCTATTCTAAAATATGATTATATTATTCTTCTTCAGAGATGGTATCCTTCACAAATTTCTTGAATCCTCTCATAAACTTGTGAACGAGGCTGTTCTCTTTTCTGCGTTTTGCTTCTTCCTCGGCTTCCTTTTCTGCCAGGAGTCTTGCCTCTTCCTCTTCCTGTTCTCTCTTGCGGCGAGCCTCTTCTTCTGCCTTCTGCTTTTCTGCTGCAGTCAATACCACGCCGGTGCCTACAGTCTCGTTCGGGTTGCGAGGAGTCTTGTGGGTCTCTGCACCTGTTCCTGTTGTAGGACGGTTGTCGAGGTTGTCGAAGAGGTCGTTGTTGAATTCGCTGCCTGCGCAGTTCATGTCGCCCTTAGCCAGGAGTCCCAATACGGTATTCATCATACCAGTATGATTGGTGATTTTAGGATCCTTTGAGTTGACTGTCTGGGTAACAAACTTCGCGATGCGTACCTTGTCGATATGGGTATGAGTCTTGAATACCTTATCGATTTCAGGCATATTGCTTCCACCGCCGGTGAGGATGATACCACCCATCAGCTTATCAGAGAATTCTACAGGTACCTGGAACCATGCATTTTCTACGATTTCCTCTACACGAGCCTCTACAATCTCGATAAACTTCTTGCTCTCTATGGTTCTGTCCTTGTCAACAGAGTAGTTGAGTGTTGGGTCGATATTGCTGATATCGGTGTAGGCCTTTGCATATTTCAGCTTCATCTTTTCTGCATCAGCATCCTCGAGCTGGAGGCAGGTCAAGTCCTTGGTGATGTTGTTTCCACCCAATGGGATGACAGAGAGATGGCGCAGGATACCCTTGTAGTAAACGGATACGGTAGTGGTGTCGGCACCCAGGTCAACGAGCATACATCCGGCTCTCTTCTCTGAGTCGGTCAATACGCTGTCTGCCATAGCCAATGGTGCGAGATACATCTCCGCAATCGAGATATTTGCATTCTCGAAGCAGGTGTTGATATTGTTATAGAAGTTCTTGCGCCAAAGGATATTCAGGAAGATACCTTCCAGATGGCTGCACTGTATGCCTACAGGGTCAATCTGGTACTGGTTGTCTATCTTGTATTCCTGTGTTGCAGCGTCAAGAATTTCTTGGTCTGGATAAGTCATGTTGCGGTTGATGTCCATCAGCTCATTAATCATATCCTGCGAGATGATAGATGCGCCTGGCAGATCTTTCACGATGACGTTCTTGAGGCTTCTGATAGATCTGCCTCCTACACCCACGTAAACCTGGGTAATATCTTGTTTGAGGATGTTCTTCAACTTCTTGATGATGCTAGTGAGGCACTGGCATGTTTTGTCGATGTTGTAGATAACACCCTTTCTGATACAAGAAGACGAGTTTTCCTCAACGGTAGCCAGCACGGTGATGCTGCCGTCTAAATTCTTCTGACCAGCTATACCTGTCATCTTAGATGAGCCAAGCTCGATAGCTACAATAAATTCCTTTGGCATAGTCTTTATATATTATCTTTTTCTGTTTCAATTATAAAAATTAGCTGTTATGATGCTTTGTGCAAATTATCTGGTTGTCAAACTCGATGTTGATGTATGAGTATTTGTTCCAGCCAGCTTGAGAGAGACCATATTTGTAGAACTTTTCCAGACGGTCCATCTTCTTGTTGATGAAGTCTTCTACATCTTGTTCTCTTTTGCTGATGATATTGCTTTCCGGCAGGTTACCTATATATATAATGTGGTTTCCTACTCGTGGCACCAGTTCAATGCCCCTGTCGGGCAGTACGTTGATCTGCTCTATCTGATTTCTCCAAAGATTGTTCTTCATCAGGGTCTTGCTTACCAGCGATATGTATTTCTGGGCAAACCATTTGTTGATGTTGCCTGTGGCGATGATGATGTCGCTTGTATAGTTGGTGTTGGGCATTACCTGATAATGATCATCTATATAGTAGTCCTCGTTGTTGATGCTCTTGATTCTCACAATTGGCATACGCTGGGTGAGGTAGATATCCACCAGTCCGTCTTGCGTCTTGTAGCATTCTGCGGTCTTCACGAAGGGACTGGTCTTTAAGGTTTCCTCTATCTTCCTGGCGTTCACGCCGTTCAGTGGTTTCTCCAGGGGATAGAGCTTTTTTATCTCCAGTCTCTTCTTGATTTCCTTTGCATTCAGAAAGCCGTTGGTCATCTCATCCTCAATGTTGATGTTCACCTTGGTGCATAGCATTCCCTTTTCATCAGGCTTGTTAAACTTGGTGAAAGCGAATCCCAGATAGGTTGCCAGTGCAACATCCAGGGTGATGAGTAGGGTTTTCTGCCAATTGATATGCATTGATTACTTTGTTCTTGTTTGCACAAGCCCCTGTCTCCGGGGGCTTATTTTGATTCTAGAATCTTTGTGATTTCTGGAACATAGTTGTCCAGATCTCCAGCTCCCAGAACGACGAGTACGTCGAAGTCACGGCTCTTCACCAGGTCGAGTACTTCTTCCTTGTGAATCATGCTCTTCTCTACGCCTGGTTTCAGGTTGTCGTAGATGAGCTTGGAGGTAACTCCTGGGATAGGCTGCTCGCGAGCAGGATAGATATCGCAGAGGATGACTTCATCGAGGAGACTCAGGCTGTTGGCAAAGTCCTTGTAGAAGTCACGGGTGCGGGTGTAGAGGTGAGGCTGGAAGATGGCTGTAATCTTGCGATCTTTGTAAAGCTCACGAATACTCTTTGCACTCTGGTAAATCTCTTTTGGATGATGAGCGTAGTCGGAAAGGAATACGAGCTTGTCGTTCTTGATCTTGAAGTCGAAGCGGCGGTCCACGCCTCCGTATGTCTTCATTCCGTTGCGAAGCTCATCGGCGGTACAACCGTTCAGCTGCGCCATTGCCATTGCTGCCACACCATTTGTGATGTTGATTGGGACTGGCTGTCCGAGCTCTACACCTGTAACGTTTTCGATAGGAGAGATGAAGTCGAATGTGATTCCGCCATTCTCTATCTTGATGTTCTCAGCGTGGAAGTCGCCTTCGTCCTGGCTGTATTCGTATATCTTGACGCCGTCCTGTACGTGCTGCTTCATCTCCAGGTCTTTGTGGATGATGAGCGCACCGCCCGGCTGAATCAATTCTGTATAGTGACGGAAGCTTTCGAGATAAGCCTCCTTGGTACCATAGATGTCGAGGTGATCAGGATCTGTAGATGTGATGACGCTCATCCATGGGCGCAACCAGTGGAAACTGCGGTCAAACTCATCTGCCTCGATGACTACGAAGTCGCTCTTGTCTGAGAGAATGTAGTTGGTGCCATAGTTCTTGGAGATTCCTCCGAGGAAGGCATTGCAGTCGAGATGGCTCTGGTGCATAATGTGGGCACACATGGTAGAAGTAGAAGTCTTGCCGTGTGTACCTGCCACGCACAGTCCCTTGTGGGTGCGGGTCAGGGTACCCAGAACCTGTGCACGCTTCTCGATGGTGAATCCATTCTCGCGGAAGTAAACCAGCTCCTTGTGCTCAGCAGGGATGGCTGGTGTATAGACAACCAGCGTGTTCTTGGCATCCTTGCAAGCCTCAGGGATGAGATCTACATTCTCTTCGTAGTGGATGAGCATTCCTTCTTTCTCCAACTCGTGAGTGAGATTGGAAGGAGTCTTGTCGTATCCGGCTACAACCAACTTCTTGCTGAGGAAGTATCTGGCGATGGCGCTCATACCGATGCCGCCAGCACCTACAAAATAAACTGCTTTAATATCCTTGATTTCCATTATCTTGTTGCTAATTTGATTACTTCGTCGGCGATGACGTCGGCTGAGTTCTTTAATCCTAATTTCTTGATGTTCTCACAGAGTGAGTTGAGTTTATCCTCGTTCTTGACTGTGTTGATGGCTTTCTGGAGCAATTCGTTTGGCGCATCAGCATCTTTCACGTAGATGGCTGCATCCTTGTTTACCAGTGCCATGGCATTCTTGGTCTGATGGTCTTCTGCCACGTTAGGGCTTGGGACGAGGATGACTGGCTTACCGATGAGGCAGAACTCACTGATACTGCTGGCTCCGGCACGGCTGATCACGAGGTCGGCAGCCTTGTAAGCTGCGCCCATGTCGCTGATGAAGTCGGTAACCTTGAGCATTGGCAGTTCCTTGCCCTTGAGTTGCTCCATGATGGCTGCGTTGTAGTACTTACCTGTCTGCCAGATAAACTGCACGCCGCTTTCCTTCACGAGGTCGAGGTGCTGAAGCACGCTCTCGTTGATGGTTCTTGCACCGAGGCTTCCGCCCACGAGCAGGATGGTTTTCTTGTCAGGGTCGAGACCGAACTGCTTTCGTGCCTCTTCCTTGGTGAGGGTAGTCTCCAATACGTTCTGGCGTACTGGATTTCCCGTCATGATGATTTTGTCGGCAGGGAAGAAACGTTCCATTCCTT
The DNA here is from genome assembly GCF_003436715.1 of Prevotella sp. TF12-30. NCBI lineage: Bacteria > Pseudomonadati > Bacteroidota > Bacteroidia > Bacteroidales > Prevotellaceae > Prevotella > Prevotella sp. TF12-30. Next base: position 19,610 of record NZ_QSQJ01000013.1, read on the forward strand.
CGTAAGCCACGCATATCTTTTCTGCCTTCTTTGCCAAGAGCTTGTTGGTCACACCTGCGTATGAGTTCTGTTCCTGGATGAGGCATGGAATACCTTTGCTAGCGCAAACGTTGAGTGTAGGACCGCTGGCGTATCCGCCCACACCTACAGCAGCCATCGGCTTGAAATTCTTGATGATGCTCTTGGCCATGTGCTGGCTCTTCCAAATCTTGAAGAGAACAGCGATGTTCTTGAGCAGATGCTTTCTGTCGAAACCGCAGATAGGCAATCCTTTGATTTCATAACCTGCTGCAGGAACACGCTGCATTTCCATTCTGCCGAGTGCTCCAACAAACAATATTTTGGCATCAGGGCGCTTTGCCTTGATGGCGTTTGCGATGGATACGGCAGGGAATATATGACCGCCTGTACCGCCTCCACTTATGATAATTCTCAGTTCATTATTCATAATCCATTCTTGTTTACGACCCGAGGGTCAACAATTTTCACGCAAAGGTAAGCAAAAAAATCCATTTAATGGCATTTTTTACCTTATTTATGATACTCTTTTGTTATGCAGCAGCAAATTTGTCAAAATTTGCTTCGTTTTGAGGCAAATCTTTCTTTTTTGCGGTTCTACTGATGCTTAAGATGATGCCCAGGTAGAGACAGTTGATGATGGTTGAGGTTCCACCTCGGCTGATGAGCGGAAGTGGCTGACCAGTAACCGGTGCCAAGCCTACAGCTACAGCCATGTTGAACAGTGCCTGGATAACCAGCATGATGGCAAGTCCCATGCACAGGAATGCTGGGAATGTGTTCTCACACCGGTTGGCGATTCGCCCGGCTCTGAAGAGCAGAATGATGTAGAGGAATGCCACAAAGAAGGCACCCCACAGTCCCATTTCCTCGATGATGATGGCGTAGATGAAGTCGGAGAATGCCTGAGATAGGAAATCTCGTTCTACGGAGTTTCCCGGTCCCTTTCCCACGATGTTCGATGAAGCGATGGCGATGTTGGCATGTGCCACCTGTGCATCCTTATCCAGGTCCACGTCTTCCGGAGCCACAGGCTTGGAATTGATAAACTTGTCGATACGTGCTTTCCAGGTATCTGCTCGGTGGAACATCTTCTCTGCCATACCTGGTGCTTCTTCCTTCTCGTTGATGTTCTCTGTGAGCGTATTTTCCGGCTTGTTTCCTCCGTTTTCCTTGTCTTCACCCACGATCATGACGCCGGCGAAGACAACGCAGATAAATATCAAGACGCTGCCCACGAGTTTGCCTATCTGACTCATAGGTACTCTTCCGATGATCATCATGCATAAGATGGTGATGCACAGAAGCATGGCGGTGGATAAGTTCTCAAGTCCGATGAGGATGATAAACGGGCAGCAGGCCGTCAAGACATACTTGAAGGCTCTCCGTTCTGCACCATTCTGCGTTTGCATTGCACTGAGAATCTGTGCCACTACCAGCACCACCGCTCCCTTGGCTATTTCCGAAGGCTGAAACTGGATGCCCACCAGGTTAATCCAGCGGGATGCACCATTGGTGGATTGTCCCGCTATCAAAACCCAGATGAGTAAGCCCAGAGATGGAAATATCACAAAAGGAGTGACGATCTTGAAGTACTTACACTTAACCTTGAGCATACATATCATGGTGCCTAAGCCTAGAAAAAGGAGACCTATATGGCGTATTACAGGCGCCATATAGTTACCACTCTTGTACGACAAGGAGCTAGAGGCGGAATACACCTCTATGATGCTTATCATACAGAGAAAGAAGAAGACCATCCAGATGACCTTGTCTCCCTTGAATATGTTGCCTATGGTCTTATTGTTCATTTCTTAACTGTCCTATCTCTAAAATTATTATCACTTAAGTTCTTGCCAAATGAAAAGTTATTCACCGATGGCTCTTGCCAGGGCCTTGAACTGCTCGCCACGGTCCTCCATGTTCTTGAAGAGGTCGAAGCTGGCGCAGCATGGGCTCAGCAATACGGTGTCGCCTGGCTTGGCCAGCTCCTGGCAGGCAGCCACGCAGTCTTTCATACTGTGGGTGTCGCGAACAGGAATGCCCAGGGCGTCGAAGTTGTCGTGCAGCTTCTGGTTGTCGGCTCCGAGATATACGATACCTGCACACTTCTCCTTTACCAGGTCCTTGATCTGGTTGTAATCGTTGCCCTTGTCCTTACCACCGATGATGAGGATGGTAGGGGTTGTCATGCTCTCCAGAGCGTACCAGCAAGCATCCACATTGGTAGCCTTTGAGTCGTTTACATAGTAAACTCCCTTGAACTTGCCCACCTTCTCCAGTCGGTGCTCTACGCCTGGGAAGTCGCTGAGGCCCTTGTGCAGGGTCTCGTGGTCGATGCCTACGATGTTGCAGGCGAGTCCTGCTGCCAGGCTGTTGTAGATGTTGTGCTTGCCGCGCAGGCTCATGTCTGCCTGTGGCATCTCGAAGGCTGATGGGAAGTTGAGCTTGTACTTGCCGTCCTCGATGTAGCCCACGCATCCTTCCTCGTTGAATTCTGAGAATGGGCAGAGGTGTGACTTGAGGTCATACTTCTCCAGTTCCTTCTTCACGATAGGATCATCGTTCCAGAAGATGAAGCTGTCTTCTTCTGTCTGGTTCTGTGTGATGCGCATCTTGGCATCGGTATAGTTCTGCATCTTGAACTCGTAGCGGTCCAGATGGTCTGGAGTGATGTTGAGCAGGATTGCCACGTTGGCACGGAATTCGTACATGTTGTCAAGCTGGAAACTGCTCAGCTCGATGACGTAGTACTTATGAGGTGTCTCTGCCACCTGCAGCGCCAGGCTCTTGCCGATATTGCCAGCCAGTCCTACATCGTAGCCAGCCGACTTGATGATGTGATAGATCAGCGAAGTAGTTGTGGTCTTGCCATTGCTACCTGTGATGCAGATCATCTTGGCGTCTGTATATCTGCCTGCAAATTCTATTTCGCTGATGATAGGAGTACCCTTTGCCATCAGTTTCTGAATCATAGGGGCTTCCTTAGGAATGCCCGGGCTCTTGATGACTTCATCAGCGTCTAAGATTTTCTCTTCAGTATGATGTCCCTCTTCCCACTCAATGCCGTGGACGTCCATCAACTTCTTGTAGTTGTCCTTGATCTTAGACATATCAGAGACAAATACCTCGAATCCCTCTTTTTTCGCCAGCACGGCAGCACCTGCGCCACTTTCGCCAGCTCCTAAAATTACAATTTTGCTCATTGTTGTATCTTTATCTTGTCAGGCTGATAAGAGCCTATGTGTTATCTTATCTTCAATGTGATGATGGTGAGTGCTGCCAGGATGATGGTCACGATCCAGAAACGGATGGTAATCTTTGATTCGTGGTAGCAGTTGCGAGGCTTCTTCCACAGATACTTGCAGTCTGGATCCAGCTGGCTGTCCTGTGTACGGAAGTTGTCGTGGATAGGCGTGCGCTTGAAGATGCGCTGCTTGATGCCTCTGCGCTTACCCAGCTTGTAGTAATATACCTGCATCATCACGCTGAGGCTCTCTACGAAGAAGATTCCGCAGAGGATAGGCAGCATCAGCTCCTTGTGGATGATGATGGCGCCCACGGCGATGATACCGCCGATGGTGAGCGAACCGGTATCGCCCATAAACACCTGCGCAGGGTAGGCATTGTACCAGAGAAAGCCGATGAGGGCTCCGATAAAGGCACAGAAGAATACCACCAGCTCCTCGGAGCCAGGAATATACATGATGTTGAGGTAGGCGGCAAACTCGATGTGCGACGACACATACGCAAGAATGCCTAATGCCACACCTATGATGGCGGAGTTTCCGGCACACATTCCATCCATTCCATCGTTGAGGTTGGCACCGTTGGAAACGGCGGTAACCACGAAGATGGTCATGATTACAAAGAGAATCCAGCCTGCAGCTACCTTGTGCTCACCACAGAAGCTGGTGATGCTGGAGTAGTCGAGATTATGCCCCTTGATGAATGGTATGGTGGTTTTCAACGACTTTCGTGCCTCTGCACGATGCTTTACCACCGTCTCCTGTCCCTGGCGTTCGATGGCGAGGTTCTCGTTCATCTTCACGTCTGGAGAAGCCCAGAGCACCAGACCTACGATGAGGCCGATACCAACCTGTCCTACGATTTTATATTTACCCTTCAGTCCCTCTTTGTCGCGCTTGAAAATCTTGATGAAGTCATCCATACCACCGAGGAAACCAAGCCATACGGTAGTGATGATCATCAGGATCAGATAGATGTTGCGCAATCTGCCGAGCAGCAATACAGGCACGAGGATGGCCAGGATGATGATGACGCCACCCATGGATGGTACACCGATCTTCTTTACGCCGAATGGGTCGATGCTGGCATCGCGCTGGGTCTCGGTAATCTGCTTGCTCTTGAGGTACTTGATGAACTTCTCGCCAAACCATGCAGAGATGACGAGTGATAAAATCAGTGCGAGCAGGGCACGGAATGAAATGTAACCCCACATGTGGGAACCTGTGATGCCCCACTGCTCCAGAAATCTAAAAAGATAGTATAACATTTTTCTTCTTCTCTTTTTCTATTAGATGATAATACTACTTGTTGATACCGAAGATTTCGCGAAGCACTTCCTTGTCGTCGAAGTGATGCTTCACGCCCTTGATCTCCTGGTAGTCTTCATGTCCCTTTCCGGCAACGAGGATTACATCGCCCTTCTTGGCCAGCATGCAGGCTGTGCGGATTGCTTCCTTGCGGTCAACGATGCTGATCACCTTCTTCATCTGCTGGGCGTTGAGACCAGCCAGCATGTCGTTGATGATGTCCTGTGGCTCTTCGAAGCGAGGATTGTCGCTGGTGATGATAACCTTATCGCTCTGCTTGACTGCCTCTTGTGCCATCAACGGGCGCTTGCCCTTGTCACGGTTTCCACCGGCACCGCAGACGGTAATCACTTCGCCGCCCTTGCCGTCGAGAACCTCGTGGATGGCATTCAGTACGTTCTCCAATGCATCTGGTGTATGAGCATAGTCAACGATGGCTGTATAGCCTTCAGGCGACTGGATAGGCTCCAATCGTCCGCTTACGCTGTGAAGGGTACTCATCACAACGAGTACATCCTCCGGCTTCTTGCCGAGCATGACGGCTGCACCATATACGGCAAGCAGATTGCTTACATTGAATTTTCCGATAAACTGTACGCCTACCTCTCTGCCATCAATCTCCAGATACATGCCGCCGAAGTGACACTCCAGAATCCTTGCCTTGAAGTCTGCCATAGAGCGGGTAGAGTAGGTCTTCACGGTAGCCTTGGTGTTCTGTACCATGATCATGCCGTTCTTGTCGTCGGCATTGGTGATGGCAAAGGCTGTCTTAGGCAGACCGTCGAAGAATGCCTTCTTGGCGTTGCGGTAGTTCTCGAATGTCTTGTGATAGTCGAGATGGTCGCGGGTGAGATTGGTGAACAGTCCGCCAGCGAACTCCAAACCGCCGATACGCTTCTGTGCGATGGCATGAGAAGAGCACTCCATGAAGGCGTATTCGCATCCTGCCTCTACCATCTTGCCCAGCAGCATGTTCAGCTCGATAGGGTCTGGGGTAGTGTGGTCGGCAGGAATCGCCTCGCCCTCAATGTAATTGCAGACGGTGGAGAGCAGACCGCACTTATGTCCGAACTTGCGGAACATATTATATAATAAGGTGGCGATGGTGGTCTTGCCATTGGTGCCAGTCACGCCAACCAACTTCAGCTTCTTGGATGGGTCGCCATAGAAGAGTGTAGCTACTTTACCTACAGCATCTTCGGTAGATGCTACCTGAATGTAAGTTACGCCTTCGATTTTCTCCTCAGGCATATCCTCGCACAAAACCGACTTTGCGCCCAGGGTCAATGCCTTTGAAATAAACTGGTGGCCGTCAACCTGAGTGCCCTTGATAGCAACGAACAAGTGACCTTCCTTAATCTTTCGGGAGTCAATGTTTACGCCCGAAACCTCTACATCAGCATCACCGACAATCTGAATCGGCTCGATGTTTTTGAGTAATTCTTGTAACTTCATATTTAATATCTTTATGTATTTACACCTTATTATATATATTAGTTCAATTCGATGATACAGATGGAACCCTTCTTGACCGGTGTTCCCGGCATGAGACTTTGCTTGATTACCTTGCCTCTGCCATGAATCCTGGTTCTGATTCCTCTGCTCTCCATGCAGAAGATAGCGTCTCTGGCTCCCATGCCTGTAATATCCGGCACGGTGCTTTTGCCGTATTGCTTCTCTTTGAAAAGCTTGATGCTTCTGCTTCCTATGCGTTCTGCCTTGCCCCAAATAGGATTGCCGTTGGCGTAGCTTCCACTCCAGTTGGTGTTGGTCTTGATGCCCAGGTGGGTGAGTACGTAGTCGGCAGCCAGCACGTTTCCGTTCTTCACGTCCGGAACGAAGATGGAGGCTGAATCCTTGGCATCCTTCACGTCGAGTTTCAGGCTCTGTGCCATGATGCCTTCGGCAATGTCGTGGAATACCTTGCCACTCATGCTTCCGCCGGAAGCTGGCAAACCTGATTTCTGAATGCAGACGATACAGCTGTAGCGCGGATTGTCGGCAGGGAAGTAGCCGGCGAAGCTCACCAGATAGTTGGTAATGCCGTTCTTGTAACCGCCGGCTCCCTTGGAAACCTGAGCCGTACCGGTCTTTCCGGCAACCTTGAAGTTAGGCGAACCGGCTTTTTTGCCCAGTCCCAGGCTAACCACCTGTTCCAGGATGGTCTGCATCTTCTTGATGGATTGCGGCTTGGCTATCTGTGGGCGCATCACCTCTGGCGGAAACTCCATGATGGTTTCTCCGTTCTTCACTACCTTGCTCACGAATCTAGGACGCATCATCTTGCCGTTGTTGGCGATGGTGTTGTAGAAGGTGAGGGTAGAGATCGGTGGCACCTGCGTTTCGTATCCGATACTCATCCATGGCAAGCTGGTCTTTGCCCAGTTGTCATACTGTCCGTGGCTGTTTCTGTGCGGCATTCGGATTCGGGCAGGAGTAGCTCCCACCAGCGGAATCTTCAGGTCGTCGTGCAGACCGGTGCGATAGATGCCCTGTACGAATTTCTCCGGACAGTTGTGGTAGTGGTCGTCGATGATTCGGCTCACACCGATGTTAGAACTGTACCACAGTGTCTTTGCGAAGGTCAGCATTCCATATCCGCCCTTTCGCCAGTTATGGTCCTTCATATCTCGTCCGTACATCTGCCAGACACCACATCCCGTTTCCACGCGATAGGTAGTATCTACCACGCCGTCATCGAGCGCTACGAGCAGCGAGGCTGGCTTGAATACCGAACCCGGCTCCAGAAGGTCGCTCACGGCATGGTTGTGAATCTCTCTGTATTCGCCATCGAAGCATTTTTCCATGTTTACAATGGCCTTGATGTCGCCGGTAGGCACATCCATCACGATGGCTACACCCACGTTGGCATTGATTTCCTTCAACTCTTCGATGAGTGAGCGCTCGGCAAGATCCTGCATGCTCACATCGATGGTGGTAACAATGTCGGCACCGTCGATAGGAGGGGTGTCGGTGATGTCGAGGAACTTGTTGCGCACCTTGCGGCGATGCACGATACCATTAGTTCCGCGCAGGATGGAGTCATAGCTCAGCTCCAGTCCGAATCTGGCGGTATCCTTGGCACCAAACATGGCTCCGATGGTTCTTCCTGCCAGCGAACCGTAGGTGCGGGTGCGGGCATTGTATTCCTCCCAGTGGAATCCGCTCTTGTAGGGAGTGAGGCGGAAAATTGGCAGCGCCTTCACCTCGGTGAAGGTGTTATAGTCGATACGACTTCCATATACCGCCCAATGGCGGCTCTTCTTGCCACGTCCCTCTATGAGATGGCGCTTGAATTCCTCTGCTGTCTTCTCCGGGAATATCTTGTGGAGTCCCTGGCAGATGGAATCCTGCTTGGCATCCCAAAGCGAGTCGTTGCCGGCTTCGGTCAGTGCCTTGAAGTCCATGAATACCTTGAATTCAGGCAGCGAACTCGCCATCAGCTGTCCTGCGCAGCTCAGGATGTTGCCTCGGTTAGGCTTCACGGTCACGGAGTCTCTCTTCTGTCGCTCGGCAACCTGCATCCAGTAGTCGTGCTTAGCCGTCATGATGTAGAGTGCTTTTCCTACGATGGCGGTGGCAATCAGGGTCATGATGATGGCGATGGCACTATAGCGCGGCATTACTTTCTTATGCTCAAACTTGCTCATTCTTCTGGTACGTTTATGATGTAAGGAGGTTGTGTGGCGATGTGCAGGGTGCTGTCCTTGCTGTGCTTCAGCATGTCGAGCACATTGCTTTCACGACTCTTCTCTGTTATCTGACTGCTGGTTGACAGTGCTTTGTATTTCGTGTCTTGCAGCTCTTTTTGCAGTTGATCCAATTCGATGAGATCCTTCTGGATGCTGTATCGGTTGGATATGTAGATAATGATGAAAACCACGATGAGCATGAACAGCCATATCTGCTTTCTGATGATTTGTGCGGTGAGGATGTCACCACCCAGAATCTTGCGCAGTGTGAAGCTGGCAGAACCCGACACTTCCTCCTCGATGGCCTGCTTGGCAATCACTTCCTTGAGCGAAGCCTGCGGAGCCGGTTTGGGAGCTTCCGGCTGCGCCTTCTGCTCTTCAGCCGGGATGCTTGTTTCTGGTTTTTCTTTATCTTGTTTCATTTTCTATTGCATTACATGATTGCAGTTATATGATAATCTCATTTACTCTATTTCTTTTCTGCGATTCTCAACTTGGCGCTGCGGCTTCTCGGGTTTCTCTCCTGCTCATCGGCGTCTGGTATGATTACCTTGTTGTTGACAAGCTTGAAAGGTGTCTCGATTCTTCCGAAGAAGTCCTGTTCTACCTTGCCCTCTGGATTGCCCGCCTTCATCATGTTCTTCACGATGCGGTCTTCCAGTGAGTGATAGGTAATCACCGAGAGTCTTCCTCCCGGCTTGAGCAGTTCGGTGGCAGAGCGGAGCATTTCTTTCAGGGCGTCCATCTCGTGATTCACCTCTATGCGCAGTGCCTGGAAGAGCTTGGCCATCTCCTTCTTCTCCCGCTCTCGCTTGAAGAGGGGTTCCACGGCAGCCATGAAGTCCTTGGTGGTCTTGATAGGGCTTGCGGCTCTTGCCTTGACCAGGGCAGAAGCGATGCGGCGGGAATTCTTCAGTTCGCCGTAGAGATAGAAGATGTCGGCAAGTGCCTCTTCCTCGTATTCGTTCACGATGTCGGCAGCAGTCTTTCCGGCTCTCTTGTTCATGCGCATGTCGAGAGGAGAATCAAAGCGGAAGGAGAATCCGCGGGTCTCGTCGTCGAAATGATGACTCGATACACCGAGGTCGGCGAGTAGTCCGTCCAGTCCCTCCACGCCATAGTATCTCATCCAGTTCTTCAGGTATCTGAAGTTGGAGCATACGAAGGTGAAGTTGGGATTTGCCACCACGTTGCGCTCGGCATCAGCGTCCTGGTCGAAGCTGTAGAGATGTGCTCCCTCGCTCAGGCGGGAGATGATTTCCCTGGAATGTCCTCCACCGCCGAAGGTAACATCTACATAGATGCCGCCTGGCTGGATGTTGAGTCCGTCAACGCTCTCTTTGAGGAGCACGGGTACGTGATATGTTTCTGCTGTCTTGATCATTCTTCTTGATTCTTTTTCTTTTGTAAGTTACTTATTTTTAACTTGTTTCTTTCACGTGCATGTACTTATATACAGCGCGTATGTACCTATTTAATAGGAATTCGGCTCCAAAGGTACATAAAAATCCTCACATAGCTCCATGTTTCCCCACAAATTTTATGAAACGGGCGCAAAAAAATGATTTTTTTCATTTTTACGCTCCTTATTCGCTGGTATCTGGTAATTCGCGAAAAACGATGTTTTTTGTCTTGATTTCTCCCGAAAAGGTGGAAAAATGCACTATTTTTTAGCTTTATTGATAATTTTTCGGGAAAAATGACTCATATTTAAAAAAGAAAAACTAACTTTGCACGTACTTATTAGGTTTACTGAAAATGAGTGGTTCAATAGAGAAAACGATAGACATAGAAAAGATACTGAAGAACAAGATGGGGAGCAAAGCTAAATTTGTTCCCGGATTCCTCGTGTCGTGGCTGAAAAAGATTATACACGAAGACGAAGTGAACAAGTTCTTGTGGGAAAGCCGAAACCTCTCCGGTACGGAGTGGCTTACAGAATGCGTGCGCTATCTGAAGATGGATGTAGAAATCGTAGGCTTGGAGAATTTGCCGGATAAGAATGATGGCAAGCTCTATACTTTCGTGTCTAATCATCCGCTGGGTGGACAGGACGGCGTGTGCCTCGGCTCCATCATCGGAACGCATTATGATGGTAAGTTCCGCTATCTGGTAAACGACCTGCTGCTCAATCTTCCGGGGCTCAAGCCTGTAAGCATCGGCATCAACAAGACCGGCCGACAGAGCCGTGACTTCCCTCGCATGGTAGAGGCTGGATTCCAGAGTGACAACCACATGCTGATGTTCCCTGCGGGATTGAACAGCCGCAAGCAGCCTGATGGCAGCATCCGCGATTTGCCTTGGAAGAAGACTTTCATCTCCAAGAGTGTGGAATATCAGCGTGATGTGGTGCCTATTCATTTCGGTGGTCAGAACTCCGAGCGATTCTATCGCATCGCCAGGTTCAGCGACAAGCATCTGCCTTTCAACCTTGCCATGATGTTCCTCGTGGATGAGATGTACAAGAATGTGGGCAAGCATTTCCGCATCGCCATAGGCAAGCCGATTCCCTGGCAGACTTTCGATCACAGCAAGTCGGCTACAGAGTGGGCACAGTATGTGAAGGACAGGGTTTACGAACTCTAGTGAGAACCCTTTTACAGTGAGCAATCATAGAAAAAGTAAGAGAAATAGAACAAGATAATTATCGATATTATATAGAGAATTATGGAAGAAGAAATCATCCAACCGATTGACCGCGAACTGCTGAAGAGCGAGTTGACTCCCGAGAAGCAGCTTCGTATGACCAACAAGAGTCATAACGAAATCTATATCGTTACGGCTAATGATTCGCCAAATGTATTGAAGGAAATTGGTCGCCTTCGTGAAATCGCTTTCCGCGAAGCAGGTGGTGGAACGGGTAAATCGATGGACCTTGACGAATTCGACTTTGGTGACAACTGCTACAAGCAGCTTATTGTCTGGAATCCAGATGCTAACGAGATTATCGGTGGCTACCGTTATCTCCTGGGCAAGGATTGGGAACTTGATGAAAAGGGGCAGCCTAAGCTTGCTACCAGTCACATGTTCCACTTTTCAGATAAGTTCCTGAAGGAATACATGCCATATACTGTGGAGCTGGGCCGTTCGTTCGTCTCTCTCGAGTATCAGAATGTGCGCAAGAATACCAAGAGTATCTTTGCTCTCGACAATCTCTGGGACGGATTGGGTGCCCTTACCGTGCTCTATCCGGATGTAAAGTATTTCTTCGGCAAGATGACGATGTATCCTTCTTACATCCGTCGTGGCCGCGATATGATTCTCTACTTCCTCAAGAAGCATTTTGATGACAAGGAGAACTTGGTGATTCCGATGAAGCCATTGAAGTTGGAAACTCCTGAGAGCGAGATGGCAGCTATCTTCACGGAAGATGATTTCCGTGCTGACTATCGCATTCTTAATCATGAGATTCGCCAGCTCGGTTTCAATATTCCTCCTCTGGTGAATGCCTATATGAACCTCAGTCCTACCATGAAGCTCTTTGGTACAGCCATCAATTATGGCTTCGGCGATGTAGAGGAGACGGGCATTCTCATTGCTGTGGATGAAATCCTGGAGGAGAAGCGTATCCGCCATATCAACAGCTTTATTGAGGAGCATCCTGAGGCGCTGAAGATTACAAGCGGTGCCAACAAGATTTTCTACAAGGAAAAAGAATAGTATTTTCTAATTTACTCTTCACCCTTCACCGGGATGGTGTAAGGTGTTGTAAATTAGATGATTAGACGGGTGAAGAGTTGAGCTGACTCTTCACCTCTCTTCACCACTCTTCACCCATATTATTTTAGAGGAAAGAATATCAGAGAGGCAATGGTTCCGTCATCAATGAAGACTAGGCTTTGTCATCAATGAAGACCAGGCCCTGTCATCAATGAAGACCAGATCTTGGAATAAATGATAGCTGAACCTCGCGATAAGTGAAGAGTGGTGAAGAGTGGTGAAGAGTGAACCACCACTCTTCACCGCCCACACCCTAATGTTTATAGGGGTTTCAGCCGATTTGGTGAAGAGTGAAGAGTAAAAGCGAGAGTAGTCTTTTTACAGATAGTTCAGCTGAATTTTATCTCCCGACGTATCGTTTTGTGCCTGGCAATGGCACAAAGTTGCCCTGGTAAAGGGCAATATCTTGCCATAACCAGGCAGTAAATGGAATAAGGCAAAGAATGCCAATATTCCATTATACGGGGTGTTCTTAAAATGAATTGCAATATGGACAGAAAATTATCAATCAGATTTTATAAAGACCGGGAGGTAAGAGCGGTTTGGGACGGGGAACACAACAAGTGGTGGTTCTCCGTACTGGATATTATCGGCGTTTTGAACGAGCAGGATGATTATTCCAAAAACCGTAATTACTGGAAGTATCTGAAGACTAAGCTGAAGAAGGAAAATAATGAACTGGTTAGTGCCACTAACCAGTTGAAATTGCAAGCTCCTGATGGTAAACTGCGTTTGACCGATGTTCTCGACAACGAAGGCATTATGCTGCTAGCCAGGAACTTTCCTAATAATAAGGCTGCTGACTTTCTGGATTGGTTTACCTATAGCGATAATACCATTGATGGACAGAGTCGCAAGAAAGCATACACTCTTTTTGAGAGTGAATTGATCAATTCCATTACAGAAGGCTCTGTCAAAGGTTTGCAGCAGATTCATGCTTTCCTCTTTGGTGGTTTATACGATTTTGCAGGACAGATCCGAACTGTGAATATTGCAAAGGGCGGTTTCCAGTTTGCTATGGCGCAATATCTCCCACAAACACTTGCAGGAATCGAACAGATGCCGGAAAGTACGCTGGATGAAATCATCGACAAATACGTAGAAATGAACATCGCTCATCCTTTCCGTGAGGGAAATGGTAGAGCTACGCGCATTTGGCTTGACTTGATATTGAAGCGCAGGCTGAAAAAATGTGTGGATTGGAGCCTTATTGACAAGAATGATTATTTGGCTGCGATGACACAGAGTGTTGTTGATAGCAGTCGCATCAAACAGCTTATTGCCAATGCCTTAACTGATAAGATTGAAGACCGTGAGGTCTTTATGAAGGGCATAGACTATTCTTATTACTATGAGCAGGTGGATGAATAAGTAAGACTAAAAAATAACACGGACTTCACGCAATGGATAACGCACCTCTGAAGAAAGTAGTGACTCATCGCTTCGAGCCAACTTCAAAGTATGTTCTTCTTTTCATTGGAGGCTTGGCTCTATCTCTTGTCATCTCCATTTGGGGCAACCTAGCCCAATGGCGAGAGTATCAAGCTTGGGAGGTAGCAGACTTGAAATATCGGGCATTGAAGATGGTTCTTCCATCTGACGACCCAAATGTTCGATACATCGAAAAGCATTTTTTCTGTTTGCCGAGATGAGAAAGTTATAGATGATGTAAGAAATTGTGTTGCTGCCTACGAGGATTCTATTCGCCATCATCATGAAATGGTTGAAATGGCTACTTATAAAGATAGTATAGCCAATAAGCTTTTGCAAGAATCAAATCGCATAAAACGTGCTATGAAAAGCTCAAAATAAAGTTTCTGGAAACTAACTAAACTAAATGAGAGGGAAATAAACTTAATACATTCCCCTCTCATTTATTTAGTG
>NZ_QSQJ01000013.1:33489-81392 GCF_003436715.1 Prevotella sp. TF12-30
AAATAAACTTAATACATTCCCCTCTCATTTATTTAGTGTAATTTTGGAATATAATCTTTATCCCTTTATAATAAGGACATTGGGAGGATTGTCCGATTTTGAGGTAACGAATTGCCAACCGTTCTTGTTGCTGCATTCTGCTTTGATATGCTTTCTTGGCATCTCGTCTATGCTACAAAACGTTCTGAAATTTGCTGTGCTTTCACTAACGAGTGCGATTGTAACTGAATCAATATAGCAGAAATACGGTCTATTCTATTCATTTTGCATCTTTAATTTGAATATTTGAATCTTCAATAATAATAGCTTGTTTATTACTTATAGGAATAAGCTGCAACTTCTCATTATATAGTTGAACTATCTTTTCTCCTTTTTTCTTGAATGGAAAATTTCCATAATGGGGAATCGTATAAAAATCGACCAAATCTAAAGAAGTACAGTCTTTCAATTCAGGAGCCTTTTCTATTGGATCAAAATTCACACTTCTCATATATTCTGCATCGGGAGAGGCTATTATTGCTCCGGCAGATTCCCCAATATACAGTTTCCCCAATTTCACTTGTTTAGATATAATTTTATCAACACCTTTTCTTTTTAACTCTTGCAAAAGGAAAAATGTATTTCCACCTGTTATGTAGATATAATCGCATTTATGTAATATAGAAGATATTTCCTCTTTGGGCAGTTGGGTAATCTCGACTTCTTCAACAATCATTCCTGCTTCTTCTAAAGCCTTTTTCCCCTTTTTTACATAGAATCGTATTGGTTCTGTAAGGCTTGCAGTTGGTATAAAAGCTATAATTTTCCCTTGCAAATCTTCTTTGGCACAATCGACAAATAGATTAGCAACATCAGCAAATGATGAGCATAAAAATAATCTTTTCATATTTTATAATATTAAGTTGAATACTTTTTGATACAAAGATAGCGTCTTCTATGACAGCTCTATGTCAGTAAGTCTAAATATTGAAGAGTTTTTTCATCGAAAGTACTTATTTTTTATAAGTAATTGAGAATGAGATAAGTTTTTATCTTATAAAAAGAAGAGGTTACGAATTAGAAATATACAGAATGTAGCATCCTGCTGTGATTTGCATAACCATTCAAAGAACTCTTTCGGTTGCAAAGGTACGATATTTAATCGGGGATAAAGAATGTTTTAAGATTTTTTTGAGTATTTGCATCTTTTCGATGAGCCAAGGACAGCTCATGTTTCTTTCGAGGGCAACGACAATGCATCTTATAACTGCAACATCATAAGCCATAATGCCAAACTCATACATAGGGAAGATGGCAACTATTTTATGGCTACAGCCACTGTGAGCACACAGGGACAAAATACCCCAATATTGCAACAGTACATGAAAGCCGATGTCAGAATCATCGTCAGCAATAAAACGTTATGGCAACAGGTATTCGGATAAACTATATCCGAATACCTGCTGTTTGTTTTTGGATGCATATTGTGTTGGTAAGCATCAGATTTTACGCAAAAGTTCTAATTTCCATAAAATTCCTCTTGTAAATCATTGGATATTTAGAAAAATATCGTATCTTTGTCCCCGAATTGAGGCGTTCTTTGCATATTGCAAAATACAGAAACGAGCAGAAGTCCGCTCGTTTCCATATTGTTACCTATATAATATAGGCAAACGCCCAACTTTTTGATTTTCAATCAAAGTCCAATTTAGAACGAGTTATTTCAATTAACATTACGCTCTAAAGCCCGTATGCCTGCTTTGTTTCTATACTATCGGCAGACTTATTCCGTTGATTTTCTGATAGATGTCGAGCGCATAGATATCCGTCATGCCACTGATATAATCCAATATCGCCATGATTCGCTCCTCCAGATGCTCGTTCTCTATGTCGTACTGGCTGCTTACCCTTCTCAGGAGTTGCTTGGAGTAGAAGCGGGATGGATTCACGGCGGCATCGATGAAGACCTCCATCAGCGTAGCCATGATCTTATAACCCGAAAGTTCGATGTCGAGAACCGGTTTGCTGGCATAGATTTTCTTGCGGGAAACCTGCGTACATTTCTGATAGGCTTGGCGCTGATGTTCGGCGATATGTTCGATGAGACATCCCTCGAAAGTGCCGCCAAGAATCTCCTCTTCGTGATTCAGAAAAACATTGACGCATTCGTTCTCAAGCTTTCCGATTACGCAGGCACGCATGTACACTACCTGTTCGTTTTCATCGGTCAATCCCTCATCCAGGATTCGCTGGCGAATCTTCTGTTGGGTTTCCTCGTCAAAGAATCCCAGCAGTAAGTTTGCTGTCTCCTCGAAGGATAAGATCTTGAGCTTGTGGGAGTCTTCGATGTCCATAATCTCATAACAGATATCATCAGCTGCTTCTACCATATACACCAGCGGGTGGCGGACATATTCCAGAGGCTCTCCCGGTTTCGATTTTCTCAGGATTCCCAACTCCTCAGCAACCTTCTGGTAAGATTCTGCTTCGGAAGTAAAAAATCCAAACTTTCCGTGCTTCCCTGCCAAACTGCTGGCAAAAGGATATTTCACGATGGCAGCAAGCATGGGATAGGTCATCACGAAACCACCCTGGCGGCGACCTTTAAACTGATGCGTCAGGATTCTGAAGCCGTTGGCATTACCCTCGAAATGGGTGATGTCGTCCCAGAACTCGGCAGAAACTTCATCTTTCAATCCCTGTCCGGCACCCTCGCTGAAGAAAGTCTGGATAGCTTTTTCGCCGGAATGACCGAAGGGAGGATTGCCCAGATCATGCGCCAGGCAGGCTGCACTCACGATGGTTCCGATTTCCTCGAAGAGTGTATCCTTCAGCTCCGGGCGCTTCTGGATGATGTGGCGGGAGATATCGTTGCCCAGCGACATACCCACACTTGCCACTTCCAGGCTGTGAGTGAGACGGTTGTGTACGAAGATGCTGCCCGGCAGCGGAAATACCTGCGTCTTGTTCTGCAATCGGCGGAAAGCCGAAGAGAAGATCAGACGGTCGTAATCGCGCTTGAACTCCGAGCGGTCATCGTGGCGCTCGGCGTGCTTATGCTCCTGTCCGAATCGCTTGTTAGATATGAGTTGGGTCCATTCCATATTCTTTCTGTATTATGAGTCTTTTATGTTGTCTATTGTGCAAAAATACACGAAAGTTAGGATAAATCAAAATAAAAAAGGATAAATTATATCATTTTCACGTCTAAAATGCTATTATTCGGTTAAAAAGCAGTATTTTTGCAGAAAAATAGAAAATTATGCTGAAAGTACAGATTATCAATAAGGGGCATCAGCCTCTCCCTGCGTTTGCCACACCTCAGAGTGCGGGCATGGATTTGCGTGCAAACATCGAAGAGGCTATCGTGCTTCATCCTATGGAGCGCCGACTCGTTCCTACGGGGCTTTTCATGGCATTGCCGGCTGGTTATGAGGCACAGATCCGTCCTCGCAGCGGTCTCGCCCTGAAGCATGGCATCACCGTGCTCAATACTCCGGGTACCATCGATGCCGATTACCGTGGCGAGATCATGGTGCTGCTCATCAACTTCTCACAGCAAGACTTCGTTGTCAATGATGGCGAGCGCATCGCACAAATGGTGCTTGCCAAGCACGAACAGTGCGACTTCATCGAGGTGGAGGAGCTGGATGAAACTGAGCGTGGTGCAGGTGGTTATGGTCATACCGGCGTAAAATAAGATAAGGATTTTTAGATAAGATTTGATCGTGAAGATAGATTTAAGAAATATGGGAGTCTGGGTGACTGTGGTGCTCATCGGCGCCATAGCCTTGCCTTCGCTCGCCCGAAAAAAGAAGATGCAGCCTGTCGGACAGCAACAGCAGACTGTAAGGGTGGATTCGCTTTCTCCAAACAATCGTAAGCGATATGAATACTTCTTGACCGAGGCGGCTCGCCAGCATGCAGCTGGCAGCTATACTGCCGCCTTCGATCTCTACGAACATGCCCGGAACATCGATCCTAACTCGGCAACGGCAAATTATTATCTGTCTCTCTATTTGACCGAGATGAAGCAGGATTCGCTGGGTCTTCTGCGATTGCAGAAGGCGATAGAGCAGGATCCTGAGAACCTGATTTTTGCAGAGCGACTCGCCCAATACTATATCAGCAAGGGAAAATACGAGGATGCCATCAATGCCTACGAGGCTGTCTATGCCAAGAATCACAGCAATACGGATGTGCTCCGCGTGTTGGCGCAGCTCTATCAGCAGCAGAAGAACTTCAAGATGATGCTCAATACCGTTAGCCGTCTGGAGACCGAAGAAGGTGAGAGCGAGCAGTTTACACTCACCAAGATGCGTATCCATGAGATGATGGATGACAAGAAGGCTGCCTATAACGAACTGAAGTCGCTTGTAGAACAGCATCCTCTGGATATGCAGTATAAAACCATGCTGGGCAACTGGCTGATGCAGCACGATGGTCAGAAGGAAGCGTTCAAGTACTTCACTGATGTGCTGAAGGAAGAGCCGGATAATTCCTACGCCCAGATGTCGCTCTATGATTATTACAATGCTACCAAGCAGGCGGATCTGGCGAATGGCATGCTCGATAAGATTCTGATGAGTCAGAAGACGGATACCCAGACCAAGATCATGATGTTCCGTTCCTTCATCCAGAACAATGAAACCGAAGGCGGCGACTCTACCAAGGTCATCGCCCTCTTCGATAAGGTGCTCAATGTGCCACAGCCGTCTTCAGAAATAGCCGAGGTGCGTGCCGCCTATATGAGTCTGAAGAAGATGCCGACCGACTCTGTGATTTCAGCCTTCAAAAAGGTGCTTGATATCGCTCCAGACAATGCCAATGCGCGCATCCAGACCATTCAGCTGCTCTGGAATCAGAAGAAATATTATGAGGTGATCGAGCAGGCGAAGGCTGCCCACGAATACAATCCGGAAGAGATGATCTTCTATTATTTCGGAGGTATGGCTTACTATCAGAATAAGGACGAAGATGCGGCGCTCAATGAGTTCCGGCTGGGTGTGGCTCAGGTGAATAAACTCTCTGCCAACGACCTGGTCTCTGATCTCTATGCCGTGATGGGCGACATCCTGCATCAGAAGAATCAGAAGGATGCAGCCTTTGCTGCCTATGATTCCTGCCTGCAGTGGAAAGCCGACAACGTAATGGCGCTCAACAACTACGCCTACTATCTGAGCGAGGAAGGCAAGGACCTGCACAAGGCTGAGGCTATGAGCTACAAGACCATCAAACTGGAACCGAACAACGGTACCTATCTTGATACCTACGCCTGGATTCTGTTTATGGAAGAGCGTTATGTAGATGCCAAGACCTACATCGATGCGGCTCTCAAGAACCGTGATTCTACCGAGAATAACAGTACGGTATTGGAGCATGCCGGCGATATTTACGCCATGAACGGTATGGTGAATGAGGCTGTCGGCTATTGGAAGCAGGCCTTGGATGACGACCATCAGACCGAGATCCTGAAATGGAAGATAGAAAATAAGCAATATATTTCCGAGGAAGAATTCCAACGAAAGAAGAACCCTGCAGCTGCTGAGCTCAAGAAATCGAAAGTGGCAGGCAAGTCTGCGGGTAAAAAGAATAAGAAAGGTAAAAAGAAGTAATGAATATGAAGAAGATGAATATGGCAGTAGCTGCTGCGGCACTCCTGCTGATGGCTTCCTGCGGCACTACCAAGAAGATGGAAGGAGCTGGAAAGGTGAATGCCAATGATAAGAAGACCGAGACAAAGGCGGAGCAGTCGGCTGCGCTCAGGAATCTGGCTTTCGTTCAGAAAGTATCAGATAATCAGGTTTATACCAATAATATTGTGGGCAATATGAATTTCAATCTGCAGGCAGCAGATAAGGACATCACCGTGCCGGGCAAGTTGAGTATGCGCAAGGATGAGGTAATCCGCATCCAGCTCTTCATCCCTATCCTGGGTACAGAAGTGGGAAGACTGGAATTCACCCCTAACTATGTGCTGATCATCGACCGCCTTCACAAGGAATACATCAAGGCAGATTATACCCAGGTGGATTTCCTGAAGAAGCAGGGTGTGAACTTCTATTCTCTCCAGGCGCTCTTCTGGAACCAGTTGCTCGTGCCTGGAACCAAGAAGGTGACAGATGCAGACCTGAAGAAGTTCTCTGCCAATCTGGATGCTGTGGGTGAGAATGTACCTGTGGCTCTGCAATATGGCAAACTGAACTATACCTGGACTGCCAACCGTAATTCGGGCAGAATCACCGAGGCCAATGTGGTGTATCAGGACAGAAGCATCAGCGCAGCCAAGCTCAATCTGAAATATAGCAATTTCAAGAGCGTGGGTGTGAAGATGTTCCCGGCTACCCAGAATCTTACGCTCTCTGCCATGGTGAACAACAAACCTCAGGTAGTGAAGATCAACATCGATATGAAGAGCGTGAAGACCGACAGTAAATGGGAGGCACAGACCGAAGTGTCTGACAAGTACAAGAAGGTGGCTCCAGAGGATGTACTCGGCAAACTGATGAATATGTAGTGTTTGTCGCGAAAGAAAACAATGAAATCATGTATTGAATAATGAAGCGAATTATATTTTTCCTATTGGCAATCATGTTCTCGCTTGCTCCCTATGCGCAGAAAACGGTGCATAAGAAGCCGGTGAAGAAAACCGCTGTTGCCAATCGTAAGCATCAGGCTCAAAGAAAACCGGCGGCTCGCCGTGCCAAGGCACCTACCAAGGCAGAACGCCGTGCTGCTACCTATAGCAATGCTTCTATCAGAGGATTGCAGGGGCAGCGTGCCGATATCCAGCGAAGAATCAGGGAGCAGGAGCAGGCTTTGCGCAAGAACAAGGCTGACGTGAAAAAGCGCCTGGAAGACCTGATGGCGCTGAATGGCGAAATAGACCAGAGTCAGAAGAAGATTGAAGGTATCGAGAAGGATATTCATCATATTAATGGAAACATCGGTATCCTGCAGGCGCAGTTGAAGACCCTTCAGCAGCAGTTGCAGGATAGAAAGAACAAGTATATCCGTTCTATGCGATATATGAGCCGGCATCATACGGTGCAGGACAAGCTGATGTTTATCTTCAGTGCCAAGAACCTGACCCAGATGTACCGCCGTCTCTCGTTCATCCGCCAGTACTCTTCTTACCAGAAGGTGCAGGGCGAGGCTGTAAAGGCTAAGCAGCAGCAGGTGAACGATAAGCACAAGCAGTTGCAGAATGTAAAGGGACATAAGAATACCTTATTATATAAGGGCAAGCAGGAGAAGACCGTGCTCGAAGGCAAGCAGACCCAGCAGCAGGAGATGGTACACGGACTGCAGAAGCAGCAGAAGACCATTCAGGCTGTCATCGCCGACCAGCGCCAGAAGGATGCAGCCATCAATGCTCAGATCGACCGCTTGATTCAGCAGGAAGTAGCCAAGGCTCGTGCCCGTGCTGCTGCCGAGGCTAAGCGCAAGGCAGCTGCAGCCGCTGCTGCCAAGAAGCGTGCAGAGGAACTGGCGCGTAAGAAAGCAGCTGCAGAGGCTGCTGCAAGGGAGAATGCCCGTCGTATTGCTGAGGCTAAGGCTCGTGAGGCAGCTGCAGAGGCTGCAAGAAGAAAGGCTGCCGAGGAGGCTCGTGCTGCTGCCGAGGCTGCTAGAAAGGCGCAGGAAGAAGCTGCTGCCCAGGCTGAGGCGAAGGCTAAAGCAAAGGCGCAGGCTAAGGCCCGTGCTGCTGCCGAAGCTGCTCAGCGTGCTGCCGCAGAACAGGCGGCTCGTGAAGCTGCTGCCGAACAGGCGGCTAAGAAGGCGGAAGCTGACCGCAAGGCTGCTGAGCTGAAAGCCAAGGCGGATGAGGAGCGTCAGGCCCGTGAGATTGCTGCTGCCAAGAAGGAGGCGCAGGAAGCGGCTACCTTGAGTTCGGTAGATAGAATGTTGAGTGGTGGATTCGAGGCAAACCGTGGCAGATTGCCTATGCCTATTAGCGGCGGTTATCGCATCGTGAGCCATTTCGGACAGTATAATGTTCAGGGATTGAAGGGTGTTACCCTCGACAACAAGGGTATCAATATCCAGGGTAAGCCGGGTTGTGTGGCTCGCAGCATCTACGATGGTGAGGTGAGTGCCGTCTTCGGATATGGTGGTATGTGGAATGTCCTGGTTCGCCATGGTGCCTACATCTCGGTATATTGCAACCTGAAATCGGTCAGCGTACATAAGGGTCAGAAGGTTAGTACCCGTCAGGCTTTGGGTAGTGTAGGCTCTGATAACATCCTCCAGTTCCAGCTTCGCAAGGAAACGGCAAAACTCAATCCGGAGGCTTGGCTGGGAAGATAAAATACAGGAGTTATCAAGGTTAACTGTATAGACAGATAGAGGAAACCCTCTTAGATGGCAGCGCCATCTAAGAGGGTTTCGTATTTAGCAATGGCATCGCGTATTTCGCTGATGCGGATAAACTCGTTGGCAGAATGGGAGCGGGAAGATTCGCCCGGCCCCAGCTTGAAGGATGGAAAATGCATCAATGCCTGATCGCTGAGGGTAGGACTTCCGAATGGCTTCATACCCATAGCTACACATTTCCTGATAAGAGGATGTTCCGGGTCGATACGTGATGACTTCAGGCGGAAACTGTGTGCCTTTACCTCGCTCTTGAGGTGCTGGCGGATAAGCTCGTAAACCTCCTCGTTGTCGTAAAACTCGTTGGTTCGGATATCCACAAGCATCGTGCACTTATCCGGAATCACATTATGCTGGGTTCCGGCATTCACTACGGTGAGCGTCATCTTGGTAGGACCCAGAAATTCGCTTACCTTCTCGAATTTGTAATCACGAATCCAACGCATATCATCCAGCGCCTCATAGATCGCATTCACTCCTTCGTTTCTAGCCGCATGACCACTTTTGCCATGAGCAATCACATCCAGCACCATCAGTCCCTTTTCTGCTACGGCAGGATTCATGCTTGTAGGTTCTCCCACAATGGCAAGATCGATGTGTGGAAGCAAGGGTAGGGCACGTGTGATGCCATCCTTTCCCGAAACCTCTTCTTCGGCGGAAGCCAGATAAATCAGGTTGTAGCTCTGCGGCTTCTCCGTCAGCATTCGGAAAATCTGGAGAAGGGAACACAATCCGCCACCGCAGTCGTTACTACCCAGTCCATAAAGCACGCCGTCTTCTACATCTGGAGAAAAAGGATCGCGACTCCACGAAGTCACGGGCTTCACGGTGTCGATATGGGCATTGAGCAGCAAGGTAGGACGGCTCTCATCGTAGTGAGGGTCGATAATCCAGAGGTTGTTTGCCTCGCGCTGCGGTTCGAAACCATAGCTGCGGATGGTCTGCTCCATAATGTCGGCAGCATCTTTTTCGTTGCGGCTTACCGATGGAGTGGCAATCAGCTTTTTGAGCAGTAGCACCGCATCGCTAACATATTGTTCCTGTGTCATCATAATCTCTCTTTTTAATGTTTTGGGGACAAAGTTACGAAAAAAAGAGCATATAAAGTGGAAAAACCAACATTTTATTTTGTGTTCTTAACAAATTCTATTATCTTTGCACCAATATTATAATACTAAGCTTATGCAAATTAATAGTCATCTTTCGGTTCTGGTTCATGACCTTGCTAAGAAGTGGGGAGATAAGCCTGCGCTTACCTTCAGGAAGTTTGGTAGTGACCAGTGGCAAACGGTTTCATTCAATCAGTTTTCCCTAAGAGTGAAACAAGTGAGCAATGCCCTTCTTAATCTTGGGGCTAAACCACAAGACAAAATAGCTGTCTTCTCGCAGAACTGTGTGCATTATCTGTACACCGATTTCGGTGCATACGGTATCAGGGTTACTGCAGTACCTTTCTATGCCAACAGTAGTGAGCAGCAGATTCAATATATGATCAATGATGCCCAGATTCGCTTTCTCTTCGTTGGCGAACAGGAGCAGTATGACAAGGCACATCGTATCTTTGCCCTCTGCCCATCCCTGGAACGCATCATCATCTTCGATTCCAGCGTGCGCATCAGTACACACGACCCAGCTGCGCTCTATTTCAAGGACTTCCTGAAGTTGGGTGAGAATCTTCCTCGTCAGACCGAAGTGGAGGAACTCTACAAGCAGGCAAATATGGATGATTTGGCTGATATCCTTTATACCAGTGGAACTACCGGTGACAGCAAGGGCGTAATGCTGACCTATAGTCAGTATGCAGCTGCATTGAAGGCCAACAATGAGTGTGTGCCTGTTACCGACAAGGATCGAGTCATCGATTTCCTTCCATTCACCCATATCTTTGAGCGTGCCTGGTCTTATCTCTGCTTGAGTGAGGGTGCCCAGCTCATCATCAATACCTATCCACAGGAGATTCAGGAGAGTATGCGCGAGATGCGCCCTACCTGTATGTGCAGTGTGCCTCGTTTCTGGGAGAAGGTGTATATCGCCGTGAAGGCTAAGATGGATGATGCAGGTCCTGTCAAGAAGAAGCTCTTCTACCATGCTCTGGCAGTGGGTAGGAAGCGCAATATCGAGTATATAGCCAACTGCAAGCGCCCTCCTTTGGCTTTGGAGCTGGAATATAAGATTGTCAACAAGACTATCCTGAGCATCGTGCGCAAGCAGTTGGGCTTGGATAATCCTAATATCTTCCCTACGGCAGGCGCTTACGTAAGTCCTGAGGTGGAGGAGTTCGTACATGCCATCGGTATCAATATGGTGGTGGGTTATGGCTTGACAGAGAGTCTTGCCACCGTATCTTGTGATCATCTCGACAAGAAGCACAGCCTGGGTTCGGTGGGTCGTCCTATCTCCTGCATCCAGGTCAAGATCGGTGAGGATAACGAGGTGCTCCTCAAAGGTCCTACCATCACTCCGGGCTATTACCATCGTGATACCACCAATGCCAAGGCTTTCGATAAGGATGGATTCTTCCATACCGGTGATGCCGGCTATATGAAGGATGGTGAGCTTTACCTCACCGAGCGTATCAAGGATTTGTTCAAGACTTCGAATGGTAAATATATCGCTCCGCAGCAGGTGGAGTCTTTGCTCCTGGTGGATAAGTTCATCGATCAGGTGGCAGTCATCGCCGACCAGCGCAAGTTCGTTTCAGCCCTCGTTGTACCTGAGTTCCGTCTCGTAGAGGATTGGGCTCGTGAGCATCACATCGCCTTCGCCTGCCGTGAGGACCTGTGTGCCAACGAGAAGGTGCAGAAGATGTTGATGGATCGCATCCAGATTCTTCAGCAGCACCTGGCTTATTATGAGCAGATCAAGCGTATCACCCTTCTGGCTCACCATTTCTCTATGGAGTCGGGAGAGTTGACCAATACATTGAAGATTCGCCGTCCTATCATCAACAAGAACTATAAGGCGGAGATTGACAAGATGTATGAGGAGTAATCATAAAGTTCAAAGTTCAAAGTTCAAAGTTCAAAATTCAAAGTTAAGAGTTAATGATTACAGCCGACCAGTTGAAAGATGTGATGGACAGAGCCGATGCTCTCCATCATTATCTCAATATCGACCAGAAGAAAGTAGAATTCGAGGAGGAGCAGCTCCGCACCCAGGCTCCTGACTTTTGGGAAGACCCAAAATATGCGCAGGAGCAGATGAAGAAGGTGAAGAGCATCCAGAAATGGCTCGATGGCTATAAGACCGTGCGCCTTTATGCCGATGAATTGAAGCTCGCCTTCGATTTCTATAAAGACGAAATGGTGACCGAGGAAGAGGTGGATGCCGATTACGGCAAGGCTATCAAGGCCATCGAAGACCTGGAGTTGAAGAACATGCTTCGCCAGAAGGAAGATCCGATGGACTGCGTGCTCAAGATCAATTCCGGTGCCGGTGGTACGGAAAGTCAGGATTGGGCTCAGATGCTGATGCGTATGTATATGCGCTGGGCTGAAGCTCATGGCTACAAGGTAACCATCACCGATATGCAGGAAGGCGATGAGGCTGGTATCAAGAGCGTGACGATGACCATCGAGGGCGGCGAGTTCGCCTATGGTTATCTGAAGAGCGAGAATGGTGTGCATCGTCTGGTGCGTGTATCTCCTTTCAATGCTCAGGGCAAGCGTATGACCAGTTTTGCCAGTGTCTTCGTTACTCCGCTGGTGGATGATACCATCGAGGTGTATGTAGATCCTGCCAAGCTTTCCTGGGATACTTTCCGTTCGAGTGGTGCCGGTGGTCAGAATGTAAATAAGGTGGAGTCGGGTGTCCGTCTGCGTTATTGGTACACAGATCCTGATACGGGCGAGGAGGAAGAAATCCTCATCGAGAACACCGAGACCCGCGACCAACCGAAGAACCGTGCCAAGGCATTGTTGCTCTTGAAGAGTCAACTCTACGACCGCGCCATGAAGAAGCGCCTCGAAGCCAAGGCGAAGATTGAGGCTGGCAAAAAGAAGATAGAGTGGGGAAGCCAGATTAGAAGCTATGTCTTCGACGACCGTCGGGTGAAAGACCATCGTACCAACTATCAGACCTCTGATGTGGATGGCGTGATGGACGGCAAGATAGATGATTTCATCAAGGCATACCTGATGGAGTTCCCAACTACCGATGACGAACAATAGAATTATAACAACCTAAAAATAAGATAACTATGAGTGGAAATAAAGATTTAAGAAGAGCCAAGCATGAGGCTTATCAGAAGAAGCAGGCTGCCAAGGGCGAGAAAGTAGTAAAGTGGATTTTCATCTCTTTGATAGTACTGGGTGCTCTCTTTGCCATCTATGCAGCTTCGATTGCATAATAGCTTCTATCGCATAATAAGCTTCTATTGCATAAAATGAGTGAGAAATGAGTGGATTGGAAATAGAAAGAAAATTCCTCGTCAAGAAGGGCGACGCTTACAAAAGCGCCGCCTTTTCTAGTAGTCATATCCAGCAGGGATATATTCCGGCTGAAGGGGCTACGGTGCGTGTTCGCACCCGAGACGACAAGGCTTACCTTACCATCAAGGGGAAGTCGGTGAATGGCGGAATGACCCGCTATGAGTTTGAGAAGGAGATTACCATGGACGAGGCGCAGCATCTCCTGCAACTTTGTCAGGGAGGCGTGATTGATAAGCGCCGCTATCTCGTGAAAAGTGGCAGTCATATCTTCGAGGTGGATGAGTTTTATGGTGACAACGAAGGCCTGGTGATGGCGGAGGTAGAGCTGGAAAGCGAGACCGAAGCTTACGAGAAACCGGATTTCATCGATCGCGAAGTAACAGGCGACAAACGCTTCTATAATTCGCATCTTTTGACAAATCCATTCTATAAATGGCGTGATTCGCTATAAAATTGTATAATTATTTAAGATTTTGCATAATTTACTTTCGATTTATACGCTTATTTGGATTATTTTTTATAATTTTGCAGCATCAAAGAACTGAAGCGTTAAGAATGTTATAATGGCGCTGTAGGTTTGATGTGAAATAATAAAGGAGAATCTAAGTTTTAAAAAGAAATAATATAGTAAAAATAAGGAGAAAGTAAAGGAAATGGCAGATTCAAATAGAGGTAGTTTTGGTAGTAAGTTGGGAATGATTCTTGCTACCGCTGGTGGTGCCGTAGGTTTGGGTAACGTATGGCGCTTCCCTTATATGGCTGGTCAGGAAGGTGGCGCAGCCTTTATCTTGGTGTACATCGGATGCGTGCTTTTGCTCGGCATCCCTTGTATGATTTCGGAGTTTATCATCGGTCGCCATGGTGCTTCCAATACAGCTCGCGCCTACGCCAAGCTTGCCAATGGCACAGCCTGGAAGTGGGTGGGATTTCTGGGAGTGCTCACGGGTTTCCTGATTACGGGTTACTATGCCGTGGTTTCGGGTTGGTGCCTTCAGTATGTGTATGCCAGCATCATAGGCGAACTGCATGGTGATGCCAATTATGTGACTCAGTATTTCCAGCAGTTTGCTGCCGATCCGTTCCGTCCTGTATTGTGGACGGTGGTTATTTTCCTGATTTGTCATTTCGTGATTATCCATGGTGTTCGTGGCGGTATCGAAAAGGCATCCAAGGTGATGATGCCGCTGCTTTTCATCCTGCTGCTCATCATCGTTGTGGCTTCCTGCCTGTTGCCTGATGCGGGCAAGGGTGTCGAGTTCCTGCTCAAGCCTGATTTCGGAAAGGTAGATCGCAATGTGTTCCTCAATGCTTTGGGACAGTCGTTCTATTCCATGAGTATCGGTATGGGCTGCATCTGTACCTATGCATCTTATTTCAGTCGCCAGACCAATCTCTTTAAGTCGGCATTGCAGATTTCTGTCATTGACTTGATGGTTGCTGTATTGGCGGGTCTGATGATTTTCCCTGCAGCCTTTTCTGTTGGTATTTCGCCGGATAGTGGTCCGTCACTCATCTTCATCACTTTGCCTAATGTCTTCAACAAGGCGTTTGCGGCACTTCCTGTATTGGGATGGATTATCTCCCTGCTGTTCTATGTACTTCTGTCAGTGGCAGCATTGACCTCTCTGATGTCGCTGCACGAGGTGAATACTTCGTTCTTCTACGAGGAGTTGAAGATCGACCGTAAGAAGGGTGCTTGGATTGTAACCATCTCCTGTGCCATCATTGGTGCATTCTGTTCGTTCTCATTGGGAGCTACCGATAAGCTTTCCTGGTTGGGCAAGACGCTTTTCGATTGGTTTGATTTCATCACCGGACAGATTTTCCTTCCAATGGGAGGCTTGCTTACCTGTCTGTTCCTGGGATGGTATGTACCAAAGAAGATTTTAAAGGATGAGTTTACCAACTGGGGAACCTTGAAGGGTCGCCTCTTTGGCATCTATTTCTTCCTGATTAAGTTCGTGTGCCCAATCCTCATCTTGCTGGTGTTCTTAAACCAGTTTGGAGTTTTGTGATAATCGGAGTTTGGACGTAAGGTATATATAATATTAAGGTATATATAATAAGGTGTAGTTCTTCAATAAACATAGATCCTACACATTTAACATTAACATAATGGAAACAAGAGGAAATTTCGGAAGCAAGTTAGGCATTATTCTCGCCACGGCGGGATCTGCTGTAGGATTGGGAAACATTTGGCGTTTCCCATATATGACTGGTCAGAATGGTGGCGCAGCCTTCATCCTGATTTATTTAGTCTGCATCATTCTGCTGGGTTTGCCGGGTATGCTGAGCGAATTTATCATCGGTCGTCATTCTGCATCCAATGCAGCCCGTGCTTATACCAATCTGGGTAAGCACAAGGCGTGGGGTGCCTTGGGATTGATGGGCATCATCACTTCCATGATTATCTTCGGATTTTATTCCGTAGTGGCAGGCTGGTGCTTGCAGTATCTTTATGCCAGCATTATTGGTGGCGTGCATGGTGATCCGGAGTATGTTAAAAGCTATTTCCAGACCTTCGCATCCGATCCGATTCGTCCTGTATTATGGGCTTTAGGCTTTATCCTGCTCACCCACATGGTGGTGGTTCGCGGTGTGCGTAATGGTATCGAAAAGGCATCCAAGATATTGATGCCGCTGCTTTTCATCCTGCTGGTGATCATCGTGATTGCTTCCTGCTCATTGCCTGGAGCGATGAAGGGAGTGGAGTTTCTGCTGAAACCGGATTTCAGCAAGGTAGATGAGAATGTGCTGCTTGAGGCTTTGGGACAGGCTTTCTTCTCGCTGAGTATGGGTACAGCTTGTCTTTGCACCTACGCTTCTTACTTCAACCGACAGACGAATCTCTTGAAATCAGCCACTCAGATTGTAACCATTGATACGCTCATCGCCGTATTGGCAGGATTGATGATCTTCCCTGCTGCTTTTTCCGTGGGAGTTCAGCCGGATAGTGGTCCGTCGCTTATCTTCATCACCCTGCCTAATGTTTTCCAGCAGGCTTTTGGCAATATGCCGGTGGTTAGTTACATCATCTCTGTATTGTTCTATGGCTTGTTGGTGCTGGCTGCTCTTACCTCTACCATCTCGATGCACGAGATTGGTACCGCCTTTATTTATGAAGAGGGCAAGGTAAGTCGTGCGAAGGGAGCCTGGGTTGAGACGATAGTCTGTGGTGTTATCGCAGTATTCTGTTCTCTTTCTCAGGGAGCGGTAGAGGGATTGGGCTTCTTCGGTAAGGATTTTCTCTCCAATTGTGATAATTTGACGGCGCAGTTTCTGATGCCGTTGTCTTCGTTCATCACCTGCCTGTTCCTGGGCTGGTATGTACCAAAGAAGATTGTACGTGATGAATTCACCAACTGGAATACGGTAAGTGGAAAGCTTTTTCCTGTCTTCCTCTTTACCATCCGATTCATCTGTCCTATCTGCATCTTCCTGATCTTCCTGCATCAGTTTGGAATCATCTAGTTCCTCATCATATAGTCTTGTAAGGGCAAAAGCACCATACGCCAATAGGGTACGATGCTTTTGCCCTTACTTTTTATATGCAGGTCTTGCCGGATAGCTAGAAACAGATGTAGGGCTTCAACCTTTCTATTTCGTCTGGTGGAAAATCCTTCAGCAGTTTGAGGTCTTCTATACAATGCAGTGGACCTTTCAGCCTGCGATAATCACAGATTTCCTTGGCCTGATAGAAGTTGAGATAGGGGTGTTTCTTGAGCTGGTTGAGCGTTAACTTGTTGAGATTCATCTTGCGGATTTGCTGCTCGTCAATCTTGATATAGGCAATGGAAGATTCGGGCAATCCATCGATCTCTTCCAACTGTTGGGCAGATGCAAATCCTCCCAGCCGTTCTCTGTATCTTACGATGCGGCTGGCATAGTAACTGCCTATACCGGGAATCTTCATCAGCTGCGTCGTATCGGCGCCGTTGATTTCGATATGCTCGTTGGCTCTCAGCTTATGTGGATAACTATAAACCTTGGTATCATCGTTTCTTCTATTATTATAATAAGGTGTATTGTGCCTTCCGCTTCTTCCATATCCTTCTTTTCCGTAGAAATCAGCCGCAGGCTTGTAATCATCGGCTATCTGGATAAACGGCAACAGCACCTCGTAGGTTCTCTTGGTGATGCCATAGACCCGGGCGAAATCGGATGGGCGGGAGAAGATGCCGCCTTTCTCCCGGAAACGGATGATGCTTCTGGCTTGCCAGCTTTCTAATCCCAGTCGCTCGAAATCCTCAGCGCTAGCCGTATTGGGATCAAAAGGGAAGAGTTCGTGCACCATCCCTTCTTCTTTGCTGTATAAAGGATGAGATTTGGAGGCGTGATGGATTTTGGCAGATGATGCATCTTTCTCCTGATTGCTGTTTGTGGAGTCTAGTTGGGAAGTCACAGGAGCATCGTTCTGCTTTTCCTGAATCAGGAACGTGAGAGAAACACACGCAATCATAATGGCAAGCAGGGTGAGGAGAGCTTGTCGGTCTTTCTTTTGAAGGTAAAAAATGTCTTTGAACTTCATAAGCTCCGATTTTAATAGGTGAGTCGGGATTACTGGACTCGAACCAGCGACCTCATCGTCCCGAACGACGTGCGCTACCAACTGCGCTAAATCCCGTTTTGTGGTACTTATGAGCACAAAGACGCTGCAAAGGTACACCAAAATCTCCATAATACCAAATAAAAAAGCACTTTTTTATCTTTTTTGAAAAGTTTTTCACTTAAAAATTTGGTGGAACCAAATAATTGTTGTACCTTTGCACCCGCAAATGAGAAATCATCTGTAAGAGTATGGTGCCATAGCTCAGTTGGTAGAGCAAAGGACTGAAAATCCTTGTGTCCCCGGTTCGATTCCTGGTGGTACCACTTAAAAAGCCGAACTTCTTCAAAGAGGTTCGGCTTTTTGGTGTTTATAAGGCTTTTGCTCATTATAGGCGCATTGCAGTCTGGAATCCTGCGTCTTTTTTCTTTCTTTTCCCTTTTTCTTCGATATATTTCGGGTATTTGTCCCTTTTGTTGCTAGATTTGTCTGATATTTAGCGTGAGATTGCGGTATTCTAACCTACTTTTGCAATCGAAATCAAATGAAAAAATAAAAAGAACCTGAAAACAATTAAGCAAAATGAATCACGTCTTAAGCAAAACAAAACAGAGAAGTCTCCTTCTCGTGGCATTGTTGCTCATGGGATGTTTGCAGCTCTTGGCGCAGACTCGCACCATTAAGGGTGAAGTGACAGATGCACAAAATGGTGATCCTCTTATCGGCGCTACCATTATGGTAGAAGGCGAAAAGGGTGGTACGGTTACTGATTTCGACGGTAACTTTGTTCTTCAAGTATCTTCTTCTGCCAAGAAGATCAAGGTATCTTATATAGGTTATATAGATAAGATACTGGCTATTTCTGAAAATATGAAGGTGAATCTCGAATCGGATAGCAAGGCGCTTGCCGATGTCGTGGTCATCGGTTATGGTACGGCGCGCAAGAGCGACCTGACGGGTTCCGTGGCTACGGTGAAGGCTAAGGACTTCAACAAGGGTCTCGTTTCTTCTCCTGAGCAGTTGATCAATGGTAAGGTTTCGGGTGTACAGATCATGTCCAACAGTGGTTCTGCCTCAGCAGGTAGTACCATCCGTGTGCGTGGTGGTGCTTCTCTGAATGCCAGCAACGACCCTCTTATCGTGCTCGATGGCGTGCCATTGGAGCAGGGGGGTATTTCTGGTAACAGCAGCAACTTCCTCAGCATGATCAACCCTTCTGATATCGAGAGTATGACTGTGTTGAAGGATGCTTCTTCTACAGCCATCTATGGTTCCCGTGCATCCAATGGTGTCATCATCATCACTACCAAGAAGGGACAGCAGGGCGGTTTGAAGGTAAACTTCAATACCACCAACAGTATGCAGACCCGTGCGCAGATGGTGGATATGCTGAGCCATGATGATTTCGTGAATGTAATCAATCAGTTTGGCACCGATAACCAGAAGTCATTGCTAGGCAATGCCAATACCGATTGGAACGACGAGGTTTATCGCACCGCTTTCGGTACTGATAACAACCTCAGCTTGAGTGGAAGCATCGGCAAGTATTTGCCTTTCCGTGTTTCTGCCGGATATTACAACCAGAGCGGTCTGGTGCGAAAGGACAATGTAGAGCGTTGGACAGGTAACGTGGTGTTGACTCCTAGCTTCTTCCAAGACCACCTGAAGTTGACCATCAATGCCAAGGGTACACTCAATAACAACTCTTTCAATAATGGTGGCGCTGTATGGGCAGCTGCCACATTCAACCCAACCATCCCGGTTTATTCCGGCAACGACAAGTATGGTGGCTATAATGAGGCACTCGATGCTGATGGCTATCCAGTAAATGCGGGTGTGAGAAACCCACGTGGTCTGGTGGATCTTTATGATTCGAAGAGTAAGGTGAGCCGTTTCATCGGTTCGATGGATGTAGATTACAAGGTTCATTTTCTGCCAGACCTCAAGCTCCATGCTACCATTGGTGCAGATTATGCCAAGGGTGATGGTACCATTTATGTTCCTGGCTATGCAGCACAGTCATTCAACAAGGATGAGTCCTTGAGCGGTAGCGATTACAAGTATGGTCCTCAGAAGAACGAGAACCGTCTGCTTACCCTCTATGCCAACTATGCAAAGTATTTCGAGAATATCAAGAGCAATGTAGATTTGACAGCCGGTTACGACTACCAGTACTGGAAGAGCACTACACCTCTTTATTATACCAAGAGTGCGGCAGGTACAACCCTTTCTACCGTAAAGGCTTCTGATTACCGCCACGTGATGTTGTCATACTACGGTCGTGTCAATTATTCCTTCGATGGAAAGTATCTCCTGACAGCTACCGTTCGTCGCGATGCATCTTCCCGCTTCTCTAAGGATACCCGCTGGGGTACTTTCCCATCTGTAGCTTTGGGATGGACCTTGACCGAGGAGCCTTGGTTGAAGGACAACAAGGTAGTCTCTAACCTGAAACTCCGTGCCAGCTATGGTGTAACCGGTCAGCAGGAAGGTATCGGCAACTACAACTATCTGCCGGTCTATACATCTAGTGTAACAGGTGCCGAGGCACTCATCAACGGACAGTATATTACAACTTATCGTCCTGAGGCATACGTTTCAGACCTGAAGTGGGAGACAACTACCTCCTGGAACTTCGGTCTTGACTTCGGATTCCTGAATGGTCGTATCGGTGGTGCCATCGATTTCTATACCCGCAAGACCAAGGACCTGTTGGCTTCTGTTCCTACAGCAGCAGGTACCAACTTCTCAAAGACTATCCTTACCAATGTAGGTAATGTAGATAGTAAGGGTATCGAGGTTTCCCTGAATGCAACTCCTATCCAGACCAAGGACTGGGAGTGGAACCTGAGCTACAACTTCACCTGGCAGAACATGAAGGTGAAGAACCTTTCTCTTACCCAGGGTGGAAGTCAGACCAATGTGAAGGTAGGTCCATCTATTGATGCTTACCAGTTCCAGGTACTCTCAGAGGGATATGAGCCATATATGTTCTATGTATATCATCAGCTCTACGATTCTGAGACAGGCAAGCCAATCGAGGGTGCTTATGCAGACTTGAATGGTGATGGCGAAATCAATGATGCCGATCTCTACCGCTATCATTCTCCAGCCCCTAAGTACATCATGGGCTTGAGCACATCCCTGAGATACAAGCAGCTGACTCTCGGTATGAGCTTCCGTGCCAACATCGATAACTACGTATATAATGGCATGGGTATGAGCACTGGTGCATGGGAGACCGTGAGCTACAACAACTCACAGCTCAATAACCTCAACGCCAGCTTCCTGAAGACAGGTTTCAAGACCCGTCAGTATCTCTCTGATTACTATGTAGAGAATGCTTCGTTCCTGAAGCTCGACAACCTGAGCCTGAGCTACAATGTAGGCAAGATCAACAAGTGGGCTTCACTCACCGTATCTGCGATGGTACAGAATGTATTCACCATCACCGGTTACTCAGGTACAGACCCTGAGGTGCCAAACGGAATGGACAACTCGTTCTATCCACGTCCTCGCACCTACTCAGTAAGCCTCGGACTTCAGTTCTAACAAATAAAATCGATAACAATGAAACTTAAGAATATATTATATAGTATGATGTTGGGAACAGCAGTGCTGACCAGCGCTACCAGCTGTGTATCCGACCTCGACCAATATCCTCAGACGGAGACTACCTCTAAGGATGTTTATACCTCGCTTGCCAATTATGAGGCTGTGCTGGGTAAGATTTATGCTGCCATGGTGACCAGTGGTCAGGGTAAGGGCGGCGACAACAAGGATATGTCTTCCGTATTGAACGGCGGCAGTGGTTTCGACTACATGCGTATGTTCTTCAACCTCCAGGAGTGCGGTACTGATGAGCTTGCCTCTACCTGGTTGACAGGTGAGCAGACCACAGGTTTGACCTATCTCTCTTGGGATGCCAACGATGCGTGGGTATCAGATATGTATTATCGCATCTATTACAACATCGCCCTCTGCAACGAGTTCCTCCGTAATGCCAATGGTGCCAGCTTCTCGGGCGAGGACGAGGTGAAGATGAAGGAGTATAAGGCAGAAGTCCGCTTCATGCGCGCCTTGTTCTACTTCCATGCCCTCGATCTCTATCGTAACATTCCGATGGTAACAGAGAACGACCCTGTGGGCAGCTACATTCCTCCTCGTTATACTCCGCAGCAGACTTTCGATTACATCGAGAGTGAGTTGAAGGATTGTGTAGGCGACATGCTTCCTGCCTCTACCTGTCCTTATGGTCAGGCTTCTCAGGGCGCAGCCTACACTCTGCTTGCCAAGCTTTATCTGAACAGCGAGGTTTATACCGGCGTTGCCAAGTATGCCGAGTGCAAGGAGGCTTGTGAGAAGGTGATGAATATGGGCTACTCTTTGGAGTCTGATTACAGCAAGCTCTTCAATGCTGATAACGACAAGCGTACCAACGAGATTATCTTCGCCTTGCCAGTAAGTGCAGAGCATACCGTAAGCTGGGGTTCTTCCACTTACTTGGTGTGTGGACAGTTGAGCATGTCGAATGCCAACCAGAATGTTGCCGACTTCGGTGTCACCAATGGCTGGAGCGAGTTCCGTCTCCGTCCGGAGTTCGTGGATAAGTTTACCCAGACCGATATTGATGGCAATGGCGACAAGCGCTGCAAGTTCTTCACCAATGGTCAGAGCAAGGATGTAACCAGCATGACCGATGAAACCACCGGTTATCTCTCAGAGAAATGGAGTAACCTGAAGGACGATGGAACAGCTGCATCCAATACTGCTAATGATGGTGTAGAAACAGACTATCCTCTTTTCCGCTTGGCAGATGTATATCTGATGTATGCTGAGTGTGTAGCTCGTACCCAGGGTGCAAGTTGGGATCCATGGCCAGAAGGAAAGACTGATGCCGCTGATCCTGAGGTCATCGCTTCTCGTAAGCAGGGAGCCATCTATTGGATCAATCTCCTCCGTGAGCGTGCAGGTAATACCGATGTATGGGCTAACAACTTTGCCAACGATGATGAGTTCCTCCAGTTCATTCTCGATGAGCGTGCCCGTGAACTTTATCATGAGGGCTATCGCCGCACCGACCTGATTCGCTTCGGCGAGTTCACTACCAGCAAGTATATCTGGCAGTGGAAGGGTGGCACCCATGATGGACAGGCTGTTGACAGCAAGTACAACATCTATCCAATCCCTAACACCGAGCTTACCGCCAATCCAAATCTTCATAACGACAACTATTAATAGGATAAAAGAATGAAAAAGATATTTAGAAACCTGATGATGCTTCTCTGCGCACTCGCCGCTCTGGTGAGTTGCGACGAGAGTGGCGACAAGATATATCTGGATGGCTTCAAGGTATCCGATCTGATGGCATCGGCCAGCGATGTGGTGCTGTCTGTTGACAATACGAAGGACATCGTGCTCTCGATGGCTTGGCAGAATCCTACCTTGCTTTCGAGCGATGAGACCAAGCCTGCGGGCAACGGCGTGTTGAAAACCTATCTGCAGGCATCACCTTCTGAGAGCTTTGCTACGGTCAAGGAGTATTCCGTAACCGATCTCTCCAAGGCTTTCACCGGTGCAGATCTCAACACCCTTGCCAAGGATCTGGGAACGACTCCGGGTCAGAGTGCGCCTCTCTATTTCCGCATCAAGAGTCAGATGGGAAACAATCTCGATGCTGCTTATAGCAATGTGTGCCAGGTGAACGTTACACCTTATATTATACACATGGACAAGATGACCATCTGGAATGCGGATAAGAACAAGGAACTGACCTATCTATATTCTCCAAACGAGGATGGCATCTATGCAGGCTATATGAATGCTTCTTCCTGGCTCAACTTCTGGGGCAAGGAGAATGATGGAACCATTTGGGGTAACGTAGGACAGGATGGTCATGTATATGAAATGGATAATACAGAGTCGGCATGGAACTTCTGGTTCCCTGGTCAGACTGGTATTTATTATACTGTGGTAGATACAAAGGCTAAGGAATTCAAGCCAACCTACATCAAGGCGATGCAGTTGAATGGTGAGGACATGACCTATGAT
Source organism: Prevotella sp. TF12-30 (assembly GCF_003436715.1). Taxonomy (NCBI): domain Bacteria; kingdom Pseudomonadati; phylum Bacteroidota; class Bacteroidia; order Bacteroidales; family Prevotellaceae; genus Prevotella; species Prevotella sp. TF12-30. The sequence goes on from NZ_QSQJ01000013.1 coordinate 56,866, forward strand.
GCTCCTAACTATGCCTGGACCAAGGTGATTACAACCTCTGCTGATAATACACCTATCAGTATTGTTGCTACTGGTGCAGAGTACAGCAAGGCAACCGCAACTGATGATGCTGCAGCCGTAGTCAAGACAATGAACTACACTCTTGCCGATGGCAAGATGACAGCTGCCGCAACTGCTGGCAGCGTGAACATAGCCAAGGCGGGTACTTATACTGTTACCGTGAAGGTAGGTGAGAACAGCGACCTGACTTACTCTATCGAGTCAGGCAACCAGACTGCTCCAGAGCCAGAGGCTAGCAATACTCTCTGCATGTTCAGCAAGGATGGCAACACCCTTCTTGCTGTGATGGACAAGGTGAGCGATGGTGTTTATACCTGCAAGTACAAGCCAACTTCCTGGGAGAACTTCCGCTTCATCTTCGTTGGCGAGAACAAGGACGACAAGCAGACCTGGTATGGTGCCGATGGTGAGCAGTTCAAGTTAACTTCAGGCGATGGTGCCTGGGATATCTGGTTTGGTGATGAGAATGGTGAAACTGAGTTTACGGTTACAGCCGATCTCAATACCATGACATGGAAGTATGAATAGCTTAATGAATATTCTGCGCAACCGATTGCGCAGAATATTCATCATGGGTAAGTTTCCTTATTGTAAACGAATCATTTATTTGATTATCTTTGCATTATAATAATAACTTAAAGGCAGAATAACAATGAAACATATTTTAGGAAAAGCCATATTGCTGGCTACAGCGCTCTTGTTCTCTATCACGGGCACGAGTTGCAGCAATGCTGATAATACCACTCCCGAAAAGGAGAAGACATACGATATGAGTGGCTTCGCCAAGGGAGCCGATGTAAGTTGGATTACAGAGATGGAGCAGAACGGAAAGAAGTTCTATAATGCTAACGGTAAGGCTACCGAGTGCATGGCACTTCTCCGCGACCTCGGCATGAACTCCATCCGCCTTCGTGTATGGGTAAACCCAGAGGATGGATGGAACGGAAAGAATGATGTGGTAGCAAAGGCATGGAGAGCTCAGCAGCTCGGTATGCGACTGATGATAGACTTCCACTACTCTGATACCTGGGCAGACCCATCCAAGCAGGGCGTTCCTGCTGCCTGGAAAAACTATGACTTCAATCAGATGAAGCAGGCGGTTGCCGATCATACCAAGGATGTATTGAATGCCTTGAAGGCAAGAGGTGTCAACGTAGAGTGGGTACAGGTAGGTAACGAGACCACCGACGGAATGCTCTGGAATGATGAGGCTGGCGATGCTGCCCTGAAGGTGACAGGCCGTGCCTCTAAGAACATGGCTAACTTTGCCGCTTATATCAATGCCGGTTATGATGCCGTCAAGGCGGTTTATCCGGAGGCTAAGGTGATTGTGCATCTCGATAAGGGAAACAATCTGAGCCAATATACCTGGATGTTTGATGGCTTGAAGCAGAATGGTGCCAAGTGGGATGTCATCGGTATGTCGCTCTATCCAGATTGGATTACTGACAAGACCTGGGAGCAGGTTTCTGATGACTGCCTCAGCAACATCAAGACCCTTTCCGGCAAATACAACTGCGATGTCATCATCTCAGAGATTGGTATGGTGTGGAATTCTGAGAATGCCGCTCCATTCCTCAAGAAGATGGTGGATGGCTGCAAGGCTATCTCTACCTGCGAGGGCGTGTTCTACTGGGAGCCTGAATGCAACAGCGGCTGGAACGGCTACGACAAGGGAGCCTTCGACAACAGCGGCAAGCCAACCGCTGCACTCGATGCCTTCAAGTAATCGGGTAAGTTAGCTTTCTTCGCTTCCTCTGGGAGCGATAGAAGCGAATTTTAAAATGGAATATTGTACTAACTTAGAAGAATAAGATATGATCAAGAGAAGCATTACTTTCGTGTCTCTCGCCCTGGCGTTCTCTGCCATGTGCCAGGCGCAGAGCAGAAAAGTCATTAATTTGCCATCGTGGGATTTCTCCCGCGATGGCAAAGCGTGGTCTCAGGTAGCCGTGCCTCACGACTGGGCAATCGCGGGTCCTTTCGACAAGAAATGGGACCTGCAGATGGTGGCTATCGAGCAGAATGGCGAAAAGGAGAAAACCGAGAAGTCGGGACGTTCTGGAGCTCTCCCTTGGATTGGAGAGGGTATGTATAAGATGAATCTTCAGTTGCCGAAGGGCTACAAGCGTGCCGTCCTCGTATTTGATGGTGCGATGAGTCAGCCTGTAGTGAGCGTGAATGGTAAGGAGGCTGGCAGATGGGCTTACGGCTACAATGCCTTCCGCATCGACATCACACCTTACGTGAAGTTTGGCGGAAAGAAGAATCTCGTAGAGGTTCATCTCAACAATGTAGAGGAAAGCAGCCGATGGTATCCAGGTGGCGGTCTTTACCGTCCGGTTTCCGTGGAACTTTACGGTAACGAGAACTTCTCTACCTGGGATACCTTCGTGCGTACCCTGAAAGCAGACAAGCTGGAAGCCGAAGTGGAAGTGAACGCCCTGCTGGAAGGAAAGATTGGAAAGTCGGGAAAAACCGTCATCGCCTTGCTCGATGAGGCTGGTATAAAGGTTGCCGAGCAGACCGTATCGGGTGCAACCCCGCAAATCAAGACTACCCTGAAAGTAGCAAATCCTCAGCTCTGGTCTCCGGAATCTCCTTATCTCTATCAGGTGAAGTTAACCCGATATGAAGGCAAGAAAGTGGCTGATGTCCAGACGCTGAAGACCGGTATTCGTACCATCTCGGTATCCAAGAATAATGGTTTCCAGCTCAATGGCATCACCCGCAAGATCAAGGGTGTCTGCCTGCACCACGATCTCGGTCCGTTGGGAGCAGCAGAGAATAAGGCTGCCCTCATCCGCCAGATCAAGACGATGAAGGAGATGGGTTGCGACGCCATCCGTACAGCCCATAACATGCCTTCTACCATGCAGATGGAAATCTGCGATTCCCTCGGTATGATGGTAATGGCAGAGAGCTTCGATATGTGGATTTATCCTAAGTGCAAGAATGGCTATGCCAAGTTCTTCAAGGACTGGAGCGACAAGGATATCACCAACCTGGTGAAGCACCATCGCAACCATCCTAGCATCATTATGTGGAGTATCGGTAACGAGATTCCTGAGCAATGGAGCAAGGAGGGTATGGAGATTGCCAAGCATCTGCAGGATCTCTGTCATCAGTACGACCCATCCCGCCCTGTAACCCAGGGTATGGATAGGGCTGAGGATGCCCTGAAGAGTGGATTTGCCCAGGTAATGGACGTTCCGGGCTTCAACTATCGTGTACATAAATATTATAAGAATATCGAGCAGTTGCCTCAAGGCTTCCTGCTGGGTTCCGAGACGGCATCTACCGTCAGCTCCCGAGGCGTGTATAAGTTCCCGGTTCAGGTGCGTGCCAGCAACAACAATCCATACGCCGACGGCCAGTGCTCCAGCTATGACACGGAGTATTGCTCCTGGAGTAATCTTCCGGATGATGACTGGAAGATGCAGGATGATTACAGTTGGGTAATCGGAGAGTTCGTGTGGACGGGCTACGATTATCTGGGCGAGCCAACTCCTTATGATACTTACTGGCCAAGCCGCAGCAGCTACTTTGGTATCTGCGACCTTGCCGGACTTCCAAAGGACCGATATTATATGTATCGTGCCCGCTGGAACGAGCATCAGCACACCACCCATCTTCTTCCTCACTGGAACTGGAAGGGTAGAGAAGGACAGGTTACCCCTGTATATTGCTACACCGATGGTGTGGAAGGCGAGCTTTTCGTGAATGGCAAGAGCCAGGGCAGAGTTCGCAAGGACAAGTCAAGCCGATTGGACCGCTATCGCCTCCGCTGGAACAATGTGAAGTATGAACCAGGCGAGATTCGCGTGGTTACCTACAATCAGTATGGCGACAAGGTAGGCGAGGACGTGAAGCGTACAGCCGGAGAACCAGCGCAGATGAAGTTCAGCGTGGAGACTCCAGACCATGAGCCTATCGCCTGCATGGTAGAAGGCTGTACCGATGAGCACAACGTGCTGCTGAATGCCGATGGCAACGATCTTGCCTTCATCACCGTGAGCCTTCTGGATAAGGACGGCAATGAGTGTCCGCTCGCCGATGATGAACTTACCTTCGAGGTAAAGGGTGCCGGAACCTTCAAGGCAGCATGTAATGGTGATGCTACTTCGCTCGATTCCTTCACTCAGCCACACATGCGACTCTTCTCTGGCAAACTCGTTATTGTTGTTCAGAGCAAGGCACAGAAGGGCGACATCATCCTCACCGTAAAGGATGGCAAGCGCAATATGGAAAAGTCGCTTACGCTGCAGGCAATATAAAGCAGACTTATTAATGATAAATCTAGATTCCCCTAGGAGAAGAAGTTCTTGCTCCTAGGGGAATTCTTCGTTCAGCGACGTTGAATGTGTGTTCAGCACTGTTGAATGTGTGTTCAGCACTGTTGAACATAGGTTCAGCAGTATTGAACGGAGATTTCTTCTAATGGTACCAACAAATTCTCCCTATTCTTTCAACAACTTCTTTCTATACTTTGAGTATCTTCTCCTTATCCTTTCATCCGTTTTCCATAGGCCTGGACGGAACTTCTCCTTATTCTATTGTTATTTTTCTCTAATAATATTTGGCATTGTCGTGAATAATGTGTATTTTTGCAGCTATGAACAAATCACTAACCGCTTTATCTAGAGTAAGCATGGCGATAGCTATGCTTTTTATAACCATAGCGCTCCATGCGCAACGTTTCGTCAACACCACCCTGGATGGTGCTCAGGCTGTCTATGCTATTACCCAAGATACATCAGGAGTAGTCTGGCTGGGTACCGACAATGGTCTCTACAGTTATGATGGCTACCACGACTATCGTCATTTTGCTTCCCATACCTTTAGTCATATCCGCATCAATGCGCTCGGCTTTGAGGGTAGCATGCTCTATCTGGCTACGGGCAATGGAATGCTGAAGTTTGATACGCAGAAGGGAATCTATGCTTCTGCGCCAGCGATGGAATCTGAGGAGGACAAGGGCAGGAAAAAGGCGGTGAAGGAGTTGCGAGTGCTCAATATGAAGGGCAGGAAAGATGCCTTTGGCAACGATGTGTATGCTATCCTGCATACACAGAAGGGACTTCTGGTGGGTTCTCTCGCCGGACTCCGTCTCAACCAGCGCCAGATTCTCCTGACTCCCGGAGCACAGCCGCTGGTGAATGCCCTGGCTTACGATGCCAAGCGCCACTGTTACTGGATAGGTACCGAGGGAGCCTTGTACTGTGCCGACCAGGCTTTGCAGAACTTCTCCAAGATTGCGGCACTGGATGGAAACTCCGTGAAGTGTCTGGACGAAGACCAGGATGGCAATCTCTATATCGGTACGGATAATGGACTTTATCGCATGGCGATGAACAACAGTCTGGAGCATTTCGTTCACGACTCGCGCAATGAGGCAACCATCCCCAACAATATCGTATGGTCCTGCTATGTGGATAAGTGGCAGAATGTGTGGATCGGTACCGATCACGGACTTTCCCGTTTATCTACCCATACCTACTATCGCTTCACTTCGCTCGATAAGATTACCTTCTCGGGCGAGGGTAACTGTCTGCATGCTATCCTTCAGACCCGCAGCGGCGACTGGTGGATGGGCGGAACCAACGGCTTGATTCACTATGCAGAGGGAGTGCGCGTGCAGGGAACTGCATCTGAATATCAGAATGTGGTATGGTATAAACAGAACAATCCTTCGGCTCCTCTTGCTCACAACCGTGTGCGCAAGATTTATGAAGACAAGGAGGGGGATGTATGGATCTGTACAGACCACGGCATCAACCTCTATCAGAAGAGTACGGGAAAGTTGCTCAACTTCATCGTCTATGACAAGAGCGGCAAGTATTCTACTGCCTGGGCTTATGATATTCTTCAGGATCAGATGGGCAGAATGTGGATGGCATCTTATCAGGGTGGCGTCTTCGTGCTTGACAAGCAGCGCCTTCTGGCAGCCATCTCGCTCTCATCAGCAGCTACTGCCACCTGTGTGGCAGACCATCATTTCTCAGACAAGGGAAAGAACGCCCTCTCGGGGCTGCACATCGGTCAGCTGGTACTTGATGGCAAGGGATTCGTCTGGGCTTCCTCTTATAATCATCTCGACCGTATCGATACCCGTACCCTTCGCATCTCACATATCCCAGGCAATGATGCCATCAATTATCTGATGAAATCTGACAATGGCAATGTATGGGTAGGATACAATGCCAGCGTGAAGTGCTTTATGGTGAACCTGCCGATGAAGGGCAAGGAACTGGAAAGCAAGGAATGGAAGATTGATGCGAAGGTGGTCTCCATGTGCGATGTGGAAAACAAGGTCTGGGTGGTGGCAGGCAATGTCTGCAGCGTGCTGGATCCTGAGAACAACAGTTTCCGATTCTTCATTCCGATGGAGAGTCCGAATAATATCTATTATTCCAAGCTGAACCACGAAGTGGTGATGGGTGGCAATGATGGCTTCATCTCCATCCGTGCCGACCTTTCCATGCCGAAGAACGACAAGGCGCAGCTGCTCCTGGCGGGTATCGTGGTGAATGGCAGACAGACCCAGGATGCCTTGCTCGATGAGAACATTGAGGGAACACCGGGTGTCTCGCCCGTGGGACTGAAGACGCTTGTTCTGAAGTATGATGAGAACAACTTCACGCTCCAGCTGTCTGATTTGCCTTTTGCCGATCATCCTACCGCCGTCTATGCCTACCGTCTGGAGGGTAGCGACCACGAGTGGCATTATCTGGACAAGGGCAATCTTGACATCACTTACAATGGATTGTCGTATGGCGATTATCATCTCACCGTACATGTGGTGGATGGCGAGGGAAATATCGGCGATGAAGTTTATCAGCTCGAAATCTCCGTTCTTCCACCATGGTATCTCACCATCTGGTGCAAGCTGTTCTATCTTACCCTCCTGATTGTGGGTATAGCCTGGGTCATCAATGCTCATTTCGTAAGAAAGCAGTTGAAGGAGGCGAAAAAGCAGAAGGAGGAAATTCTGGAGCAGGTGCAGGCGCGTATGAAGTTCTATGCCAGCCTTGCCGATGACCTGAAAAATGCTGCCGCTCACCATTCGTTCGAGGAAGTGAATGATCTGGTAGTTTCTCATCTTGATGTGAATGCTTCCGACAACGAATCAGAGCCGGCAATGATTGTAGATCTCCATGCTCCTCAGGCTCCGGAAGTTGAGATGGATGAGATGGATAAGAAACTGCTCAACCAGATTCGGGAGATGATAGAGGAGAATATGGTGGATTCCGACTTTAACGTGTCGATGCTTCAGGAGAAGATGGGTATGGGAAACAAGCAGCTTTACCGCAAGCTGAAGGCAATTACGGGTCAGACTCCGGTAGAGTATATCCGTGATATGAGAATGCAGAAGGCGGCAAAATTATTAAAGGCAGGCAAGTTCAGCGTGTCGGAGGTAATGTACACCGTAGGCTTCTCTAACAGCAGCTATTTCTCCAAGTGCTTCTCCAAGGCGTTTGGAATGACTCCTACCGAGTTTATGCGCAGTTAGGAGTGAAAATGTTGCCTAAAATCATAACTTTACAGAAAAATGTTATGATTTTAGGCAAAATTCGTTATTTTATGTTTTAATTCTTGCTTAAGTTATTAAAAATTAGTAATTTTGCACCTTGAATCGAAGTACAGGTCCATGCGTGGACTATCAAGCACTATTGGTCTAAACTGAAAGAGGTATTGAGCGAAACACCTCAAGATGGGATGCAGTAATTGATTTATGTACAAGAAAGAAAAAATAAGTATCAATTTATAGTAAACAATTTAAGAAACAAGGATGAGAAGATTAACTCTTTTACTTGTCTCTCTTGTATTGTTGTCTATCCAATCCGTATTGGCGCAGAGTTTCCGCGTCAAAGGTACCGTTGTGTCTGCTGAGGACAACGAACCGATGATTGGTGTGACGATTAAGCAAGAGGGTACATCAAATGGTGTGGTCACCGATATTGACGGTAACTATACCATCGAAATTAAAGGGGCTTCGAAAGCTACACTGGCATATTCGTATGTCGGATGTCTGACCCAGAAGCATGTAGTCAAAGAGCAGACAAACACGCTCAACATCACCCTTGCTCCTGATTCTAAGATGATGGACGAGGTTGTCGTTGTGGCGTATGGTGTGCGAAAGAAGGGAACCATTGCGGGTTCTGTTTCTGCTGTGAAGGCAGAAAAGATTGAGAATGTTCCAGCTGCCAGCTTCGATCAGGCTTTGCAGGGACAGAGTACAGGTTTGCAGGTCATCGCCTCTTCGGGTGAGCCAAGCAAGGCTGCCACTTTCCAGATCCGTGGTACCAACTCCATCAACTCTGGTAAGGCTCCGCTCTTTATTCTGGACGGTGTGCCTATCTCCAGCTCCGATTTCAATACCTTGAGTCCTAACGACATAGAGAGTATCTCGGTATTGAAAGACGCCTCTTCTACCTCTATCTATGGTGCCCGTGCGGCAAATGGTGTGGTGGTGATTACATCGAAGCGAGGTTTGTCGATGGATAAGGCGAAGATCACGCTCCGCGCACAGTATGGTTTTTCTGAACTGGCTCAGAGTAGCTGGAAGATGATGAATACCGACGAGCGTATCCAGTTTGAAAAGGAAGTTGGCTTGGATGCCGGTAAGGATTACAACCTCCTTTCAAAGGTGAATGTCAACTGGCTGGATGAGGTGTTCAACGACCGTGCTCCTCTGCAGAGCTACGAACTCTCTATCAACCGTGCTACCGACCGTTTGAATTATTATGTTTCGGGTGGTTTCTACGATCAGGATGGTATTGCACAGAACTCAACCTTCCGCCGTTACAACATCCGCACCAATGCTGATGTCAAGGCCAGCAAGTGGTTGAAGGTAGGTACCAACACCATGGCTGCTTACGAGGAAGCTCAGCAGGCTGATGATGGTAGCTATACTACCGTGACTCCTATTTCAGCATGCCGCTTCATGTTGCCTTACTGGAATCCGTATGCCAAGGATGGCAGTCTGGCTTCGCTTGCAGCAGGCAACTGGGCTGGAACCAGTGAGAACCCTATCGTCTATATGGGCAAGAATCCTATCAGAAACAAGAAGTACAAGGTGCTCTCTACCATGTATGCCGAGGTTTATCCGATAGAGAATCTGACTATCCGTACTCAGTTTGGTGCCGATTTCACCCATTCTACAGCGTTCCTCCAGTCATTCCCAAGTCTCTCTTCCAATAATGGTCAGGGTACTGCGGCACGACAGAGCAGCGACGCCATCAACCTGACAGAGACTACCACCGCCAACTATCGCTTCAGTCTGAACGATATCCATGCGTTCAACGTGATGTTGGGTCAGGAGGCAGTAAGCTATCATTCAGAGGGATTCCAGGTATATTCCAAGGGGCAGACCAGTGATCTCCTGACCAACGTATCTTCTGGTACACGTGCCAGCCGTTGGGCAGATTCATCTTCTGATTACTCTTACCTCTCGTTCTTCATGCGTGGCGAGTACAACTACAAGGAGCTTTACTACGCCGACTTCTCTCTGCGTACCGATGCTTCTTCACGTTTTGGTAAGGACCATCGCTGGGGTACCTTCTGGTCACTCGGTTTCATGTACAATGTGAAATCTACCGATTGGCTGAAGGATGTAAAGTGGCTCAGCTCTGCTCAGCTTGCCGTAAGTACAGGTACATCGGGTAACTCTGAGATTCCTAACTATTATCACCTGGCTTTGGTTTCTGGTGGTGCCAACTACGATGATACTGCCGGTTTCTATCCATCACAGAGTGGTAACGAGGAATTGGGTTGGGAGTCAACATGGGCAAACAACTTCGCCCTCCGCTTGGGCTTCCTCGATAGAATCAACTTCAGTTTCGAGGCTTACTACAAGCGTACTTCCAATATGCTGATGCGCGTTCCTGAGTCTTACACCGTTACCGGCGAGGGCTATCGCTGGAAGAACGTAGGTGTGATGGCTAACAAGGGTATCGAGCTGAGTGCTGACGGTGATGTAATCCGCACCCGTGACTTTACCTGGAATGTAAGCGCCAACGTATCTTACAACCAGAACCGCCTGAAGGAACTTTATAACGGTGTAACCGAGTATGTAAACTCAACCACCGGTTTGAAGTATGTGGTAGGTCACTCTGTAAGCGAGTTCTTCCTGAACCGTTATGCCGGTGTGAACCCTGCAAATGGTGAGCAGCTCTGGTATGATAAGAACGGCAACGTGACCAACGAGTTCCGTGAGAGCGACAAGGTGATGACAGGCAAGACCTATGATGCACCTTGGATGGGTGGTTTCGGTACAAGCTTCCGTTGGAAAGGCTTGCAGCTTTCTGCCCAGTTCAGCTGGATTGGTACACGCTACGTCATCAACAACGACCGCTTCTTCGAGGAGAGTGGTGTAACCTTCGGAACAGCTTACAACCAGTCAAACCGTCTGTTGTACGACCGCTGGAAGCAGCCGGGCGATATTACCGACATCCCACGTTGGGGCGAGGTAACCCAGCTTGACGACCGCTTCCTGGAGAACGCATCGTTCCTCCGCATGAAGAATCTCAGTCTGTCGTATTCGTTGCCACAGAGCTTGTTGCGCAAGACTAACTTCTTCTCTATGGTTCGCATCTACGGACAGGCACAGAACCTCTTCACCATTACCGGTTTCAACGGCTTGGACCCAGAGGTTTCATCCAATATTTACCAGGCGCAGTATCCAGCTTCACGCCAGTTTACCCTGGGTGTGGAACTGCAATTCTAAGCTAGAAAGGAGAAAACAAAATGAATATCAGAAATATAAAGACATACATCCTGTCGGGTATCCTGACCCTCTCGCTGTCTTCCTGTCTTGATAAATATCCAGAGGATTCCATCCGCATGGATGAGGCAATCAACAAGGTGGAAGATGTGGATAAGCTGGTGATCGGTATCTACGACAGTTTCAAGAGCAGCGCCTTGTATTCGGGCAATCTGACTATCCTGCCAGACCTGCAGGCAGACTTCGTGTTCTGTGTAAAGGGCTACTCTAATGCCTATGGCGATATCTATCGCTGGAAAGACATCAAGGCAACCAATACCGACATCGAATCGGTTTATGCCGATCTTTATGATGTAATCAACCGATGCAATTTCCTGCTCGACAATGTTGATAAGGTAAAGGCTGCAACTACCGATGACAAGCAACTTGACAAGTTGGAGCAGTATGAGGGCGAGGCTTACTTTGCACGTGCCCTGGCTTACTCAGAACTGATCAAGTGTTTCTGCAAGGCTTACGATAGCGATGAGCAGGCAGAGAAGGAACTCGGCGTAGTACTTACAGAGCACTACAAGGGCGATGAGGTTCAGAAGCGAGCTACCCTGAAGGAGTCATACGAATTCGTATTGAGAGACCTCGATAAGGCTACTGAATATCTGAAGGTAGGTGATGACTTCACCGGAAGTCTCTACAACGAGATTTACTTCAATGAATATACCTGCCATGCCTTGCGTGCGCGCGTATCCTTATATATGCACAAGTACGATGATGCCATCAAGTATGCTTCTAAGGTAATCGGCAGCAAGTTCTATACCCTGGAGAAGGCTTCTTCCAACACCTATTCCAACCAGGTGAAGGATTACAAGTATATCTGGACCAATGGTGATTCCCGTGAGGCTATCTGGAAGGTTGGTTTCACCGTGAATAGCTATGGTGGTGCCTTGGGTACTGTCTTTGATAACTACAATTTCGTGACTTATCGTCCTGATTATGTTCCTGAAACCTGGGTTATCAACTCATTCGACAGCAACGACCTCCGTGCCGCAGCCATCTTCACTACTCGTGTAACAGGTTATGAGCACGGCTTGCAGTGGCCTTTGTTGAGCAAGTATTTCGGCGATGCCACTTTCTTGAGCAACAATATCCTTCACGTTCACCAGCCGATGGTGTTCCGCCTTGCCGAGCAGTATCTGATCCGTGCCGAGGCTTACGCGATGAAGAAGGACTACGCCAAGGCAGGTAAGGATATCTCAACCCTGCGCACCGCCCGCTACTCTTCTTATGGTGGTAACACTTCTTTGACCGAGGGCAACGCCTTGACCGTTATCGAGTCGGAGCGTGTGAAGGAACTCTATATGGAAGGCTTCCGCCTGAACGACCTGAAGCGCTGGCACAAGGGATTCAGCCGTAAGGTGAGTGACCAGCCAGCAGCCAACTTCGTACAGAGTAGCCTGAAGGTAGAAAAGGACGACCCACTCTTCGTATGGCCTATCCCACAGCATGAGCTGGAGGCACCGGGCTCGGAGATTGAGCCTAATGAAAGTAACAAATAAAATAAGGAGACGATCATGAAGAAAATAATGATGGGATGTTTGGCAGCCGTGGCTGTACTCATCGCTCTTGCGAGCTGTTCGCAGGATTATACCACCTATTCGGGTCCAAGTCATATCATGTTCTCTGATACGCTCTATCAGTATGCCGTGCAGGAAACCAACGAGGTTTTCAATGTTCCTGTTTCGGCTACCGAGAAGGTTGATTACGACCGCACCTTCGGCGTGGAGGTTGTAGATAAGCAGAGCAATGCCATCGAGGGACAGCACTATCGCATCCTCAACAACACCGTTACAATCAAGGCGGGCGAGATGGTAGGAAACGTGCAGATTCAGGGTATCTATGATAACATCGGCAAGACCGACTCTCTGGGCTTCACCCTGAAGCTGGTGATTCCGGAGAAGTATAACTGGACAGAGCTTTACAAGGACTACACCCACGTGGTGATGCAGAAGTCTTGTCCTTTCGATATCCACAACTTCTCTGGCTGGTGCATGGTAACATCTACCTTCTACAACCAGTACTTGAACAACGTAACCAACCGTCTGATCAAGACCGAGGTAGTGGAAGGCGAGGAGAATACCGTTCTGCTGAAGGATGTTTACTACAAGGGCTACAACCTGAAGTTGAAGTTCAATACCAATAACATCCTGGAGCCAAAGGTAGAGATGGACGACCAGATAGCTGGTGAGACCGGCGAGGCGTTCGGTACCATCTATGGAGATGGCAAGTTGCGTATCAGCCAGCCATCTTTCTACACCTCTTATTATAATACCTGCCAGAACTATGTATTGCAGTATGTCACCATGAGTGTTGACAACAAGGATGGTTCATCCTTCGGCACCGTGGGCACCTTCATCACCATGTATGAATGGATCAGCGATGCAGAGGCAGAGAAATTAAAAGAACAAGGATATTAAAAACAGAATAAAGTAAAATGAAAACATTGATTTCAAAATATTGGCTCGTACTCATGGCGCTGGTTTCAGTGACCCTGTTCACTGCTTGTTCCTGCGATGACGACGATGCCGTAAACCCTGTGTTCCCACAGGTACAGACTATCGCAGGTGCAGCTGGCGACGAGTTGGACTTCACCTTCGATGCCAACGAGAACTGGAGCCTCGCTTCTTCTGCCATCTGGTGTAAGCTGGCGCAGGGCGAGAATGCTGATGCCTTCGTGCTCAATGGTACAGCAGGCAAGCAGACCCTCAAGGTAAAGATTACGGCAGATGATGCCAGCAAGGATATGAGCGTGGCTCAGCTCTTCCTGACCATGGGTGGTCAGAAGGTTGCCATCGCTGAGGTAAAGCGTTCGGCTGCCGGTTATGAGCTCAAGGTTTACGATGAGTTGGGCAACGATATCACCGAGACAGGTATTACCGTTGGTTACAAGGATATCGCAGGTCAGCCTATCTACAACAAGTTCTCTGTCAAGGCAAACTATCGTTTTGCTGTTACCAACACTCCTGCCTGGGTAGAGTTGGAAGGCGGCTTCCTGGTAGGTACACCTAACAAGCCAGCCGTAGGCGGTGCAGCCTTCAAGGAGAACCAGGGCATGAGCGCCAAGTATGCCATTGCCAAGGATGCCAACTACACCGTTACCTTCTCTTCTGAGGATGGCAAGGCTGCCGTTACCGTACCGGTTATCTATAATGGTATGACCACCAACACCATGGATGTTACATATCCTACCGCTTCACAGTGGGCAGTATGGAATGTATCTCTGGATGGCAAGGTATTCACCCAGAACGGTTCAAGTCTGAATGGCGAGACCACCAATGCGTTTACTTTCCACAACTTCGTTCCTTTCACCCTCAAGACCTTTGGTGATGCTTATCAGCTGGTAGTCTTCGAGAACAAGGAGAATGGTTTGTTCGAGGATGCTTCCGGCGCTGTTAAGTTGCTGGGCGAGAAGGGTGATGTGAAGCTCACTGTCGCTCCATTGGGCAGCGGAAGCCGTGAGTTCCTGGTCTATGCATTGCCACAGAGCGTATTCGAGAGTCTGGAGAATGGACTCGACGGAATGCTGGAGGGTGACTTCAAGACCGTGAAGAGCGATTACGACCGTTACTTCCTGATGGACATCGTACAGAAGGAGGACAAGAAGGGCGAGTCTGCAGTTACTGCTCCTATCGTAACCAGCATGGGTATGGAGGCAGATTGCGCCTTGACAAGCAATGAAGACTATAAAATGTATGCCGAGGGCTTCTTCAACTATACTGGCAACGAGGTATTCGAGTCAACTGTTTATGGTGGCTATGTAGCCATCTATCCACAGATCGACGGATGGGATCCTACAGCTGGAGCAAAAGTAGTCATTTACGATGGCACAGGAAACTCTGTTGAAAACTATGAGCCAGGACAGGACGAGAAGGGCATCTATGTAGGAATGAATGTAGATGGACTCAAGTTCCCTATCTTCGCAGGATTCAACGATGCCCAGGGCACTTGCAAGCGTGTAGTCTTTATCAATAATATGGGATTTAGAAGCAAGAGAAAGTAATGAAGAAATTCAAAAGATATAGCAAGGCATTCCTGTTGCTCCTGGTTGCAATGATGACCCTGGTAGTGACAAGCTGCTCCGACGATAACACCGAGGGCTGGGACGGCACATACGGTTATGTGCAGTTCATGCTCTCCAAGAAGGTTTCGGCGAGAGCCACCCGTGCCGCTGCCATCGATAAGCTTGAGAAGCTCGGCGATGCCAAGAAAATCAAGGTGGTGATGGAACATGACGGTACAACCGTATCGCAGACATTGTCGCTCAATGCCTACAATGCTGAGAATGCGGAGTATGGATTGAGAAGTGATAAGCTGCAGCTGGCATCAGGTTCTTACACCATCATCGGTTTCTATCTCTATGATGCCGTAGATGAGGAGCTGCTTGCCTCTTCTGCAGGCGAGACCTTCACCGTTGTGGGAGGCGGCTTGACCAAGCAGGACCTGATGGTTGAGACCGTAGAGCGTGGTAAGGTGCAGTTCGACCTCATCAAGCAGTGGGAGAAGACCCGTGCCGGAAACCAGGAGTATCTCTTCTCCAGTATCCGCATGATTGATGTGAGCGTAACCAACCTCTTCACCCGTGAAACCTTCACCTTCGCCAACCTGAAGGTGAAATACAAGGAGGGAAGCAAGGAGAATCAGAATCCGGACAACGAAGACGATAAGTATATGGATGTGGCTATTGCCCATTGCGATTCTACCGTATGGCTCCCGGCAGGTACCTATCAGGTTACCTCTTATACTACATACGGCAAGACCGGTGCGGTGAAGATTACCTACGAGACTCAGCCGGTAAAGGGCGAGGCTTTCGTGGTAACCGACAACAAGCTTACCGACAATGCACAGGTGCCTATCCTCCTCTCAGAGACCAAGGAATACATCAAGGACTACAAGGCGTTGAAGGCTATCTGGGAATCTCTGCAGGGCAAGGACTGGAGCTTCTATGGTGATGCTACCTTCCACGGTGCCAACTGGAACTTCAACAAGGAACTCGATATGTGGGGTGAGCAGCCTGGCGTTACGCTTAACAGCAATGGCCGCGTCATCGGTCTGGTCATCGCTGGCTTCGGTGCCAAGGGTATCGTGCCTGATGCCATCGGTCAGCTGACAGAACTCCAGGTGTTGAACTTCGGTTCGCATGACGAGAAGATTGGTGCCAACCTCTTCTCCGACTACGATGCCAGCAAGTTGAGTGCCGCTCATAAGATGGCAATGCGTCATGATTATGAGAATAAGTTCCTGAAGTATGACCCACGTGCCCACATGTCGGAGATGATCGTGGAGAGTTTCAACTCTGATAGCAAGAATGCCAAGAACTTCATCAAGAAGGATTCCAGAATCCAGCTGAAGGATGCTCAGATTGGTTTGACCACCAACAAGATTACAGGTATCTCGAAGGCAATCTATCGCCTGACCAAGATGCAGCAGTTCTATATTGGTAACTCACCAATCACTGCGGATGAGGTTTGTACCAAGTTCTACGATGATGAGAATTCAGAGTACCATCGCTTTGCCGAGGAATATACCGAGGAGGCATGGGACAAGATGACTACTCTCACCGACCTGGAGCTTTACAACTGCCCTAAGCTGACCCGCCTGCCGGATGTGTACTACAACCTGCCGAATATCCAGGCGTTCAATCTGGCACGTAACAAGGGTATCAAGGCAGCTCAGCTGCGTGACGACTGGGAGCAGATGGCAACCAGCAAGATAGGTAAGACCCTGCAGATTCTCTACCTGAGCTACAACAACCTGGAAGAGTTCCCTGCCACATGGGCACTCCGCAACATGGTGAAGCTGGGCTTGCTCGACCTTGCCAACAACAATATCAAGAAGGTGCATCCATTCACCAAGGAGGTCATGCTTTCATCACTCTATCTCAACAATAACCAGATAGAGGAGATTCCTGCCGACCTGTGCGGTTTCTCAGAGAATACAGAGAGTCTGAACTTCTCTTATAACAAGTTGAAGAAGATCCCGAACATCTTTGATGCAAGCTCTGTACACGTGATGGGTTCTGTAGATTTCTCCAACAATGAGATTTCGGGTGTGGATGACGCTGGCGGTTACAAGGGTATCAATGCCTCAACCGTATCGCTTGCAAACAACAAGTTCAGCAAGTTCCCTTCAGAGCTGATTGCTGCCGGTTCGCCAATCATCACCCTCGATCTGAGCGGCAACCAGATGACCAGCATCCCTAAGGGTTCCATCAAGGGTAAGTATGCTTATCTCTTGCAGGTGATGGACTTCCGCTTCAACAAGTTGACAGCTCTCTCTAACGACTTCTTGAGTGATAACATGCCATATATCACCAACATCGACCTGAGCTACAACTGCTTCAGCGAGGTACCTACCCAGCCATTGAACAGTGCCAACCTGCGTGCGTTCGGTATCAACCATCAGCGTGATGCCCAGGGCAACCGTCCTCTCCGCACCTGGCCAACAGGTATCACCAAGTGCCCAAGCCTGATTCAGTTCCAGATTGGTTCCAACGATATCCGCAAGGTGGATGAGACATTGACCTCTCACATGTATATCCTGAACATCTCAGACAACCCTAACATCTCTATCGATGTAACCAGTGTCTGCGCATACATCAAGGCAGGTTTGTACAAGTTGTTCTATGACAAGACCCAGGACATCCGTGGCTGCGATGCATTGGATCTCGAAAATTAAACTATAAGGAAGTAAGATAATATGAAATATATTAAGAAACTTACATGGCTCCTCGTTCTCGGTGCCGGTCTGATGACCGCATCCTGCAGCGACAATGATGATGTGGAAATCCCTGGTGGACTCGCTATCGACAAGGAGCAGATAGAAATAGGAGCTGAGGGCGGAAGCGAACAGCTCGCCATTGCTGCCTCTCAGAACTGGGTGAGCAGCGTGGTTGAGCCTTGGCTGATGCTGACTCCTGCCAACGGTGTGGGTTCTACCACTGCTACGGTAATCGTAGATTCTACCTTGACCAATGGCCGCCGTACCACCGACATCGCCTTCATCGGCGATAACGGTCAGCGCCGTACCGTCTCGGTCGTGCAGTTTGGTTATGGCAAGCAGATTGATATCAAGGACCCTGTTGTGGAAATCGATAACTCCGGCTCATACGATGAGCGTGCTTTCGAAAGTCTGATTTCTGCCAATGTGGAATGCAAGATCGGAAGCATCGAGTATTCCTTCGAGGGCGATATGACGGATGCCGAGAAGGCGGAGAACGAAGGTGAGCGTGAAGGATGGCTCCTGAACGCCAAGAACGAGGATAAGCTGACCGGTACCAACCTGGGTATCGTGCTCGACCGCAAGGCGCGTCCTCGCAGCGTGAAGTTCAAGTTCCGCTGGAACATGAACATCGTTCCTGCTGTGCGTGTGGCTAAGGTTCATCTCGTTCCTGTGAATGCAGATGATGAGCTGGTGGATGCTGACGGCAACAAGACGAATGATGTGATCCTTACCGTTCGCCAGGCTGCGGCTCCGAAGATAGAGGATACCCGTGCCGGTGACTCTCTCTCGGTCATCATGATCAACCAGAAGCTCAACAGTATGGCTACTTACGATACAAGCGACAACATGCGCAACTGGAGCAGCGTAACCCTCTGGGAGGCTACCGATGCCTTCGTGAAGCAGCACCCTGAGGCTGTGGGGCGTGTGCGCAGCGTGAAGTTCAGCATGCTGAATCTCAAGCCGGGCGAGACGCTTCCTAAGGAGGTGAAGAACCTGAAGTACCTGGAGAGCTTCTCTGTGGCAAGTAATGACAACAACCAGATTCGCGAGATGCAACTCGGCGAGGACATCTGCGAGCTGGCTTATCTCAAGCATCTTACCGTACAGGCGTTCGGACTGGTTAAGTTGCCTGCGGGCTTCAAGAAGTTGGGTAAGTCACTGGAGAGTCTCAATCTGGTAAGTAACAACTTCAACAGATTGTCGGATATCACCAAGGTGGTGAATGCCCAGAACTTCCCTCACCTCACGGAGCTGATTCTCTATGCACAGCGCCGTTCCGATGTCTGCATCAATATGAGCGGATTGAACAAGAATAGCGACGGCAACTATATCTACAATACTTATCCTATCGGTATGTATGGTAATATCAGCAGCGAATATTCTGAGCGCCAGGCATTCCTCTCGCTTCTTACCTGGGACAACCTGAGAGCCCTGGAGCTTTCTTACTGTTTCCTGGAGGGCGAACTTCCTACCGATGAGGAGATGGACGAGGCCTTGGAGGCTGCCGGAAAGCCTACACGCTATACGGCTGCCGACTTCTCTACCAACAAGGCAGAATGGCAGGATAAGCTGGTGGGTGATACCTGCAAGTGGTTGCTCTCTAAGTGGAACAACCCTGTAACCTGCAAGCAGAAGGATGGCACCATCGTTTACGAGGATGTCTATCCGATGTCTGTGCCACGCGTGTTGCCTAAGTGTCGCTCTTTGGCACTCAACCTCAACTTCTTCACTGGTGCGGTGCCTAAGTGGATTCTGTTCCACCCTCGCATGGTGCTGTGGAGCCCTGCCACCATGGTATTCAACCAGACGGAGCGTGGTTTCAACACAGAAGGTAAGGCTGCCGGATTCTCCAACATGGCTGAGGATACCTATAGCGCAGCGTACTACTATGGCTCTAAGGATCCAGGTTCCAAGTGGGAAGTGAAAGGCGTAGCTTATCCATTGTACTACCGTGCCTACGTGGCTGCCGGAGATGAATCTGGCGAAGAGGCACTTGCCAAGTACAAGAGAAGTAGAAAAGTAAGTAGATAATTAATATAGAAGCAAACAATGAAGAAAAAGTTTTTCTATATAGCAATGGTCGCTTTGGCATTGACAGGCTGTTCTGACAGCCTGTCAACCATCGACTCTTCTGAGGGCAAGGCAGACATCACCATCCCTTCTGATGCAGAGGCTGGTGAGTTGCTCATCAAGTTTGCCCCAGAGATGAGCAGCATTCTCGACCAGGCGCAAATGAGCAAGACTCGTTCCGGAATGGCTACCCGTTCGGGTATTCCTTCTACCGACGAGGTGCTCGACATCCTGGGAAGCTACAGCTTCGAGCGTGTCTTCCCTGTTGATGCAAACACCGAGGCTAGAACCCGTGAGGCGGGACTCCACCTCTGGTACACCGTGAAGTTTGACAAGAGCACCGACCTGAAGGCTGCCGCTGAGCGCCTGAAGCAGTTGGGCGAAGTTACCAAGGTGCAGACCAATGGTCGCATCAAGCGTGCCTACAATACCGATAGCAAGCGCATCTATCTCAGCGACAAGGCGCTTCAGCAGAAGGCAACCCGTGCGGCTGCATCTGGTGAGCCTAACGACCCAGGCTTCGCTTATCAGTGGCACTATCGCAATCTGGGCGCCGGCAACTATGGCTTCGAGAATCTCAACGATAATCAGGCTGGTGCTGAGGCTGGATGTGATGTGAATGCCGTTGAGGCTTGGAAAACCTGCGTAGGCGATCCTTCCATCATCGTGGCTGTGCTCGACGAGGGCGTGATGTACACTCACCCTGACTTGGCGCCTAACATGTGGTGCAACCCGGGAGAAACTTCCCAGGGTGCGAAGGCTGATGGCGACGGAAATGGTTATGAGGGCGACCTTCACGGATATAACTTCGTAGAGGAGAGCGGAAACATCACCTGGTCGGATGCCAATGATTCTGGTCATGGTACCCACGTAGCTGGAACCATCGCTGCTGCCAACAACAATGGTATCGGCGTGAGCGGTGTGGCTGGTGGTGACGGTACTCCAAACTCCGGAGTCAAGATCATGTCTTGCCAGATCTTCTCCGGTCAGAACAGTGTTACCTTGGCAGGAGAGGCGAGAGCCATCAAGTATGCTGCCGACAATGGTGCTGTCATTCTGCAGTGCAGCTGGGGTTACAACTCCTCTGAGAGTAGCGAGCTGAGTGGTTACACTCCTGGACCTGCTACCGAGAAGGAATGGGCTGAGACCTATCCGCTGGAGAAGGAAGCGCTGGATTACTTCATCAACAATGCTGGTTCGCCAAATGGCGTAATCGATGGCGGTATTGCTGTCTTTGCTGCCGGTAATGAGTATGCGGGCAATCCTGCATTCCCTGGTGCTTACTCCAAGTGTGTGAGCGTAGCGTCGCTGGCTGCCGATTATACTCCTGCCTGCTATACCGACTTCGGTTCGCTCGTAACCTTGAGTGCTCCGGGCGGTGACTTGGAATACTATGGTAAGATTGGTGAGACTGAGGATGAATATTGGGCTGAGACTGGCGAGCAGAAGGGTGCCGTGCTCTCTACTTTGGTAAAGAACGGACAGCCTGCATATGGTTATATGGAGGGAACCTCTATGGCTTGTCCTCACGTATCGGGTGTGGCTGCCTTGGGTCTTTCCTATGCTGTCAAGCAGAACCGTCACTATCGTGCTGCCGACTTCATCTCCCTGATGAAGAAATCGGTGAAGGATCTGGATAGCCATTATCAGAATGGTGCTACCAAGACTTATTACATGAACCATACCACCGTGGGTGCTTCGCCTGAGACCATCGAGCTTTCCAAGTATATCGGCAAGATGGGTGCGGGTCTGATTGATGCGGCTCTGCTTTTGAACGGCATCCAGAACAAGGAACTCAGTTCGGAGATGAAGCTGCCTAATATGTATGTGGGTATCGAGAAGACAACTTCTCTCAACCTTGCTGCTTATTTCGCAGGTCAGACTGAGGGCTACTCCTGCTCGGTTGCCAATACCAGCGTGGCTTCTGCTACCGTAGATGGCAAGATGCTCATCGTGAAGGGTCTCGTTGCGGGTAGTACATCGCTCACCGTAACTGCTGCCGACGGTACTAGCCAGACTGTGACAGTAACTGTTCGTAAGAGCGCCGGTAACAACGGTTGGATGTAATATGAAGATATTTGCTTTCCTATCGGCTTTCTTCTTGGCTTTGCCTGTTACGGTGAATGCCCAGAAGGAATTGCTGAAGTTTGAGCATCCCTTGATAGATGCCGGTACGATGACCGAGGACGATGCGCCTCGCACCTTTACCTTTGTGGGAAGGAACGTGAGCAAGAAAGTGTTGCACATCTCGCAGGTGAGAACCACCTGTGGATGTACCCGTTCCTTTGTAAAGGGTGATGTGATGCAGCCGGGCGATACCTGTCAGGTACAGATTACTTTCACCCCGAATCGCTATCCGGGCACTATCAATACGGGGGCTTTTCTCTATCTGAAAGAGATAGAGGGTCAGCCAGCCGTGAAGCTTGCCTTGACGGGAAGGGTGCTGCCGGGAGCCGATATGTGGGCTCGCTATCCGCATAAGATGGGAGCGCTGAGGCTGAAACAGGCGAAGGCAAGCATCACGGAGGTGAAGCCGGGCACAGAGCCTTCGGCACGTATCCTCTGCGGCAACAGTGGCGACAAGCCGCTTCGCATCTCCAGTTTGCTTCTTCCTCCATACGCCCGGTTAACTACCGAGCCGGAGGTGATAGAACCGGGTGATGAGGCTGACCTCGTTATCACCATCCTTGCGGATAAGATTCCTGCAACGATGCCTGAAACCTTCACCTTTCCTGTTATTCTGGAGGGGCTGGATGCCCGTCCGTCCGACAGGACCATACAGGTGAGTGTATCCCGGCTTAAATGATGGCTGACTCCGGGCATCAATGATGCCTGAACCTTATCATAAGTAATCCATTCAATTATAAACAAGAAAAGATAAAGAAATATACAATGAAATATTTAAAGAAACTCTTCACCCTCCTGGTGATTGCCTTGTTTGCCTGCGGCTTTGCAGCCTGCAGCAGCGATGATGAGGAACCGGAGGAGCCTGCACTGGAGGTGACTCCTGCCAATCTTCATGGCACATGGAAGTTGGTGGAGTGGAACAATGGTGAGCAGGTGCCTGAGGGTACTTACTGCTACATCGTGTTCAACCGCAAGGAGCAGACTTTCGAGATGTATCAGAAGTTTGACAGTATGTATGGCCGCCACATCACGGGTTCGTTTGCCATCAAGAACGATCCTTACCAGGGCTACATCATCAGCGGAAGCTATGATTACGGCATGGGCGACTGGAACCAGAGCTATCTCGTAACCCGCCTTCTGGCTTCGGGTTCCATGATCTGGACCGGCAAGGATGATGCCACCGATGTTTGCCGCTACGAGCGTTGCAGCGAGGTGCCAGCCGAGGTTATCAAAGAATCGAAAGATTTTTCAGAATAAAGCCCGCCAGGTGCTTTGGGGGAATCTATCATAAATTCTTCCCCAAACGCCCTGAAAGGGCAGAAGCTCTTAGCCCAGGGCAGCGCCCTGGGGAACAAGCACTCGGCAAAGTCGCCCTGTAAGGGCAAAAGCATAATTCAAAGAGCGAATAATCAGCAAACCATGCTGATTATTCGCTCTTTTTTTGTATCTTTGCCCTCGAACTTTTCATCACTCTCAAATGTAGAGGATAGGTTCAAGGAATAAAGTATAAGGATTAAAGTTCAAACGATATGTTGCCAATATTAACGATTACAGGTTCCGACAGCACCGGCGGCTCTGGTGTACAGGCGGATATCAAGACGATATTCGAATTGGGAGGTTATGCCGTTTCGGCGATAACCAGCATCACCGTGCAGAATACCCTGGGTATCCAGGAGTTCTTCGATATTCCTGCCGAGATTGTTTCCGGACAGATAGAGGCAATTATGAACGATATGCAGCCCAACATCGTGAAGGTGGGAATGATACGCAAGGTTGAGACGCTGAATGTGCTCATCGATGCCTTGACCAAGTATCGTCCCGATTACATCATCTATGCTCCTTCCATCTGGTCGAGCCAGGGCGATGCGTTGATGACCGAGGATGTGGTGAGCCAAATCAAATACCGTTTGCTGCCGCTCTGTTCGGTAGTCGTGGCGAGAAAGAAGGAGAGTGATATCATTCTTCAGAACTCCCGACTCCTGGAGCTTGCCGAGAAGCAGGGGCTCAGGATTTACCGGCTCGATAATGCCAATTCGCATGGTCTCATCAACCGCTTCTCTTCTGCCCTTGCCATCTATCTGAACCAGGGTAAGAAGATGGAGGAGGCGTTGGCGATGGCGCAGGATTTCATCAATATAGAACTGGCTAGGGAGAGCAATCTGCAGGGCAGGAGTTCTGAGCTTTACAACCAGTTTATCTCGCAGGTGAACAACTTCTGCCGCACCTATAGCGATGTGCATTTCTATGCCGACCAGCTGAATGTGAGTGGCCGCTATCTGGCGCAGGTTACCCGCCGTATCTCCGGCAAGACGCCGAAGGCAATCATCGATGAATACATCGTGAAGGAGATAGAGCGCGAACTCTCTACCACCACGCATACGGTGCAGGAAATAGCCAATACCTTCGGCTTCTCATCCCAGGCTCATCTCACCAAGTTCTTCAAGAAGATGAGAGGGGTAACGCCTTCTGCTTTCAGGCAGAAAGGCTGAAAACAGGTGGTTTTTGACCAAAAAGTTAAAATAATTAAGTTAAATGAGGAACACGGACAAATTGAATTTGTCCGGCTCTTTTGTCTGGGTGCTTGTAAAGGCTTAAATGTTAGCAACTTATAAGATGCCGGACAATTTGTCCGGACAAATTCAATTTGTCCGTGTTGTTTTTTTCTTTGCTTTTTAACTCTATGTTTTTCTTCTCGGAACTCATAGACTTAGGAGCCATAAAACTATGAGTTGGTTTCGTTAACATAAAGCTCTAAAGCAGCCAAAGGAGAATA
>NZ_QSQJ01000130.1:0-451 GCF_003436715.1 Prevotella sp. TF12-30
AAAGAGTTCGTAGAACTTTTGGTTGTCGAGAAGTTACTGATGCCCTTTACCTTGACAGGCTCACCATATACTACTTCTCCGTTGTCAGTCTTGACCTGTGGACGATAATATACGGAACCACCAGACTTGTATACCTTGTCAGGAAGTCCGTCACCGTTCAAGTCAACGAATGCGGAAAGTCCCTTGCTGGTATCGCTGGAGTAGCTGTAAGAACCTCCTATTGTATTGCCTTTCCATTTGCTTCCGTCCCAAGGTCCCACACCTGCATAGAACGAACCGCTTACAGAAGAACTTGTCGTTCCGCCAAGTGCAGTTGGCTTGTCGCTGAAGCGCTTGCTGACAGTCTTTAAAGGATTGACGAAACCAGCGTCAAGTCCGTCATCGTGCGTGTTCCATTTCTCGGAATCGTCCTTGAACGGAACATATCCCTTTTCAGCCTGCACATCATCAT
>NZ_QSQJ01000130.1:461-685 GCF_003436715.1 Prevotella sp. TF12-30
TGCCTGCACATCATCATAATAGTCGAAGTTCTGGTATGCCACTTCCTTGCCGTTGTTGTCATACTGTCTGACACCAGTGAGCATTTCCTTGTGGAAAGCCCCCTCCTTATAGTCGAAGGCATAGCTGCGCAGGGTCTCGCCCTGGAAATTCACGGTCACTTTTTCCAACAGCTTGTTGGAGGAGGCGAGGAATCCATAGCGGGCATTGTTGGTCTTTACCTGCT
>NZ_QSQJ01000131.1:0-440 GCF_003436715.1 Prevotella sp. TF12-30
AAAGAGTTCGTAGAACTTTTGGTTGTCGAGAAGTTACTGATACCCTTTACCTTGACAGGCTCACCATATACAACTTCTCCGTTGTCTGTCTTAATCTGTGGACGATAATATACAGAACCACCAGACTTATAAACCTTGTCAGGAAGTCCGTCACCGTTCAAGTCAACGAGTGCGGAAAGTCCCTTGCTGGTATCGCTGGAGTAGCTGTAAGAACCTCCTATTGTATTGCCTTTCCATTTGCTTCCGTCCCAAGGTCCCACACCTGCATAGAACGAACCGCTTACAGAAGAACTTGTCGTTCCGCCAAGTGCAGTTGGCTTGTCGCTGAAGCGCTTGCTGACAGTCTTTAAAGGATTGACGAAACCAGCGTCAAGTCCGTCATCGTGCGTGTTCCATTTCTCGGAATCGTCCTTGAACGGAACATATCCCTTTTCAGCCTG
>NZ_QSQJ01000131.1:450-674 GCF_003436715.1 Prevotella sp. TF12-30
AGCCTGCACATCATCATAATAGTCGAAGTTCTGGAAAGCCACTTCCTTTCCTGTGTTGTCATACTGTCTGACACCTGTGAGCATTTCCTTGTGGAATGCACCTTCCTTGTAGTCAAAGGCATAGCTGCGCAATGTCTCGCCCTGGAAATTCACGGTCACTTTCTCCAACAGCTTGTTGGAGGCGGCGAGGAATCCATAGCGGGCATTGTTGGTCTTTACCTGCT
>NZ_QSQJ01000132.1:0-666 GCF_003436715.1 Prevotella sp. TF12-30
TACCAGCTTGCAAATCGTCTTGTAGCCTACGAACGAAACCTTCATGAGGGCCTGTTTCTGCTGGCAGGGGATGACGAAATCGCCATTGGCGTTGCTCACGCCTCCACAGAGAAAGGAGGAATCCTTCGGGTTGAGCAGCTGGATATTGGCGAATTCTACAGGAAGATAGTGATTGTCTATTAATCTGCCTATCAGCTTGCGCTCGCTCTTGCGCATGCATTCTACCGTGATGAGGCTGTCGCCCACGGTCATCTGCATCGGATAGAAACCGATTACCTTGCGGATGGCATCGGGAATATTGGCTGTCTTCACGTTCTGGGTAACTGTGAAGTCTTCCAGTTCGTTGTAGATGAAACTGATTTTGTAGCGCTTGGAAGCCTTGTCGAGGTCGATGAGTACGTCCGACATGCTGCGGTCGTGATAGTTGCGCTGGATGTGCTGTGCGCTCATCGCCAGGGCGAACGTGTACAGCAGGAATATGATGGCTGAAAATCTTCTCATAATGATGTTGCTTTTTATTTGTTATTTTACAATCAGCTCGTTTTGTCGCAATTCGATGTTTACATTCTCGAATTGGTTCAGTTCTTTTACGATGTTCTCGATGCTCGAATGACTGTTCCATTCGTAATAGAGGCGGAGGGTCTTGTCCTCGTTATTCTCAAACTT
>NZ_QSQJ01000133.1:0-293 GCF_003436715.1 Prevotella sp. TF12-30
TAATTGCCCGAACACTTTCTTTAGGAAAGTTCATAGTTTCAGCTGTTGACTCTCGATTGAATCGGGAGGGACGGTGGTTCTTTACTATCAAATACAGTTTGCTTGTGTGCAAATACGTCATACCCCATTATCAGGTGGTTATTGCGGTGAGGTCCCACCTCTTCCCATTCCGAACAGAGAAGTTAAGCTCACTTGCGCCGATGGTACTGCAATGCAATGCGGGAGAGTAGGTAGCCGCCTTCTTTTATCAAGAGCCTCAGATTTCGAAAGATTTCTGAGGCTTTTTTGTATTT
>NZ_QSQJ01000133.1:303-617 GCF_003436715.1 Prevotella sp. TF12-30
TATCAAAGCCTCAGATTTCGAAAGATTTCTGAGGCTTTTTTCGTTTTCCCACAGATTTCCCAGATGTACACAGATTTTAGACCTGTTCGGTCTTGGATGACGCAGATTCTTTGCTGCTCATAAAAATATGGAAAAACACTTGGTTAAGGCTAAAATAGCCCTTTTTTACCGCTTAAGTGTTAAAATACTGTTAAAATGCGAACTTTTCTTGTGAATTATTTGGTGGGTTCAGTTTTTTGTTGTACTTTTGCACTCGCTTTTGAGAAATCACTTCTCTAAGCAACTAAAGAAAGAGTTCTTTGAAAGATTTTACA
>NZ_QSQJ01000134.1:0-378 GCF_003436715.1 Prevotella sp. TF12-30
TTTTGTGCAACAGTTGTACGTTAACTTTAGCGCTGCAAAGGTAGTACAATTTGTTCAATTCGCAATAATTTCAAACTCCCTTTTAATGTTTATTAATAAATTATAGTCAATATTTCTTATTTTGTGGTCGAAAAGGGTATTTTTGTGCAATTTTAGCTAAAGCAAACAACACTAAAAAGACATTTTTAGGATTTATTTCGGCCTTTCGCTACAGTTAACGTACAACTGTATCGCAGTAAACGTGGCCTTTCGCAACAGTTAACGTACAACTGTATCAGACCCCAAGTCTATCTTTTGATAAGAAGACAGGTAAGACTCAAATGATAACGATTAGAATTATAAACTCATAACGATGATGATATATGATGAAAAAATAGT
>NZ_QSQJ01000134.1:388-611 GCF_003436715.1 Prevotella sp. TF12-30
AAAAAATAGTAATGGTAATGCTACTGCCCACTACCCTGGTGGCAAACGCATACGCCGGAACGGTTAGCGATAGCTTGCGGACTACGCTCTATTATCGCTCAGGCTATTCATTATTAGAACTCTCCTATATGGATAATGCCGCCAAGCTTGAAACCCTCAAGCAGGGAATCAGAAGCATCGGGGACAACCCCAACACGGTGCTGCAGCATATCAAGATCCTTTC
>NZ_QSQJ01000135.1:0-599 GCF_003436715.1 Prevotella sp. TF12-30
ATCAGTAACTTCTCGACAACCAAAAGTTCTACGAACTCTTTCGGTGCGAAAGCCGTTGTCGGTTGGAATGTTCTGACTGCCGTTGTCGGAACGGACAAGTCAACCACTAAGACAAAGACCACTCAGTATTTCAGCGACATCAACGGTGACGGACTTGTTGACCTCGTTTCCAATGGCAAGGTATATTTCAACCATTTGGAGTTTGATCAGTCTGGCAATGCCGTGCCTACGTTTACATTGAGCAGTGCCGACACGCCAAGCCCAATCATCTATGGTGGCAAGGTTGACATTTCTGTCATGGAGGTCAGTAAGGATGAGCAGGCGGAAGCCATCAAGAACTCACCGATGGAGGATATTGTGCGTGTATGGCAGGCTCCTAAGGACGGAACTGTCAGCGTAACTGGTCAAGTAAGCCTCATTGCACCAACAGATGACTATGATGCTGACGAGTATCAGAAGGCAGACGGCGTAAGAATTGCCATCCAAAAGGGAGGCAATGAACTTTGGAACAAGACGATAGCCAAGGGTGACAACAGTCCATACAGCGCAGCCGTATCATCTGTTGCCGTCAAGCGTGGTGACAGAATCTATTTCCGTGT
>NZ_QSQJ01000136.1:0-561 GCF_003436715.1 Prevotella sp. TF12-30
TGTTGCATTTCCAATTGATGGTATTCCATAGTCGAGAGACGCTGAAACACTTCGGCATTGTTCTGTAGAAAGTGACGCATTGAAGTGAAAGCTCGCATTATTCGAATATTCACCTCAATCGCAGTGTCAGAACGTAAAACACTACTAAGCATAGCGACTCCGTTTTCAGTAAATACGTAAGGCATGTATTTCAAATGTTGTCCGCGTCCTTCGTTTAAGGTCGCAATTTGCGACCTTAAACATTCGTCCTTGGTCAATTGAAACATGAAATCTTCAGGAAATCGTTTAATATTACGTTTTACTTGCTCATTAAGACGCTTTGTTTCAACGCCATAAAGTGTGGCAAGGTCACGGTCAAGCATAACTTGTTGTCCTCTAATGATTTTTATTAGAGGCTCTATATTGTCAACACCAACCAACTGGTCACGATTTGTGACCAGTTCGCCGTTTCCTGTCTTATCCGTTATATCTGCCATATTTCTATCTTTATTTTTAAGGTCACAATTTGTGACCTTAAACGTGTTGTTACTTATTATTGCATTCAAAGGTAGTGCTTTTAGC
>NZ_QSQJ01000137.1:0-514 GCF_003436715.1 Prevotella sp. TF12-30
CGAAGTGGCTCAAGACATCACCCATCGGCAGACATTATTTATCAAGGTAAAAAATACGATACGGTCATAAATAAAAGAGACAGTTTACAGTTAGGATTCAACAACACCACGTTCTTTTACGATGAGAAACTTGATAGAGTTTTTTGTCGTGATTCTGGTATAGAAAGAGGAAAGTATGTTGCTCTTATATGTTTCCTGTTGTCTTTCCTGCTTTGGTTAGAGGCAAATAAAGATGTCAACAAGAAGAAAAAATAGACATTAATATTCACTTTCTGTGGATTGCAAATTCACAGGCTAAAATTAATACTACTATGGATAAAAAAGTAAAGCTAAGAGATATACTTGTAGATGTTGCTTTGCAATGGCAAGCAAGTTTTGGTATAGCTCCGTCTATTACGAGTTCAATTTCTGAATATGATGCAGCAATGTTGGTTGGTATGTCAGAGAAAGAATACTCTGATTACATGAGAGACAAAACTGCTGTTGCCAAAGGGACGGATTTCGTTTATAGAAA
>NZ_QSQJ01000138.1:0-501 GCF_003436715.1 Prevotella sp. TF12-30
AGCCGTGAGACAGGGATTGCTGGATCAGAACCCGTTCGACCGGCTGCCACTCTCCTATCGCGTCAAAGCCCAGTACAGGGAAAGAACAGCCCTGACCCAGGAGGAACTCATCAAGCTGAGCGAAACACCCTGTAATACTCCCGAGCTGAAGGAGGCATTCCTGCTAAGCTGCATCACGGGACTGAGGAAGAGCGATATCCTGAGCTTATCGATCAACGACATAGAAAAATGCGATGACACCTATTATATATATAAGAAGATGAAGAAGACGCAACGCTGGCTCCGGCTTCCGCTGCCGGAAGAGGCGCACCATATTCTCTCGAAGCTCCATGCCAAGAATGGTGATACCCCCTATTTCTTCGCTCATCTCTCGCCCCATCATCTGGGCGAGCATCTGGAAGTATGGCTGGAGGATTGCTGTATCTCCGACAAGCATATCACCTTCCATTGCACGAGTCACAGCAAAATCTTTTATTAATTGAATATCAACGAGTTAAGTGC
>NZ_QSQJ01000014.1:0-80645 GCF_003436715.1 Prevotella sp. TF12-30
AAGAAAAAAATGCAAAAATTTGAAAAACCATAGAATTTACCACTATTGGATTATAAATCTATTCCGCCTCACCGGATATGTCGTTCATCACCCCCCGCCAGACATCCCACACCCTCGCTATGCGTCCAACACACACCGCTAGCCGTCCCACACCCCGCTAGGCGTCCATACCCCGCCAGGCGTCCCATACCCCGCCAGGCGTCCCGACGGATTTGAAATCCGTCGTAAAAAAAGGTTCGACCTATCAAACCAGGGGATTTGTAATCCCCTAATCCACAACATATTACAATCTCCCTGCTGCGGATTACAAATCCGCAGAACATAAATAGGTTAGGCCATTTTTTAACGACGGATTGCAAATCCGTCGAAACGCCTGACGGAGGATAGGGAGATTATATAAAAAATATCGCCCACCAGCTGATATCCGCTTGCACAACAGGTGTTGGGCGAGCGCATATCAGCTGTTATGCAAGCGCACAACAGCTGTTGTGCGGCTGAAGACATAGGCATCTCCGGCTTATACCATTAATTCTTCCGGCAACAAGCAAAGGTTACTCCGAAGACTATTAACGTAAAAACGATGCTACAATGATAGTACTTACAAGCAACAGCGATAGTACTAACAAGCAACAATGATAGTACTTACAAGACGCAAAGCTGGCTTGTAGCGCTTATTGCCTCACTATGGCACAACATTGCCCTTTACCAGGGCAATAATCTGCCATTACCAGGCACAAAACGATGCGTCGGGAGCTTTTTTATAAAAGCACCACTCTTCTTTTTACTCTTCACTCTTCACCAAATCGGCTGAAACCCCGATAAACACTGGGGTTGCGAGAGGTGAAGAGTGACGCACCACTCTTCACCACTCTTCACCACTCTTCACCTGGATATTTTATTCATCGGATTACGCTGAGTTAACAGAACATTCTGGCTCCACGGATTACGCACGGATTTTAAACGGATGATCGACCTGTTCGGTCTGGGGCCGAAACCACATTTTATGTCCCACAGATTTGGCTTTCCCTTCGGCCGCCGATTTTCAATTCACAGATTTTCACAGATTTTCCGGGTGAAGAGTGGTGAAGAGTGGTGAAGAGTGGCGCGCAACTCTTCACCCGTGCAAATTCCTTAGCTACAGACATTCATGCCATTCCTGTGAAGAGTGAAGAGTGTTTTTGAAGCTGTACGGGCAAAGTTTTTCGGGAAAAGTTTTGGAGATTAGGAGATAAAGTATTATCTTTGCCATCAGATTCAAAAACGAATAATCAAACTGAGTTATGATAGTAAGACCAAAGCGCATTTATCGCAAGCGCATACCATACGGCATGCAGAATTTTGAGGATGTCATAAAAGAGGATTGCTACTATGTTGACAAGACTCCTTTCATCGAGCAGATAGAAGAATCCAACAAGTATTTCTTCTTCATTCGCCCTCGCCGTTTCGGCAAGACACTTACCCTCTCCATGCTTGAGAATTACTATGACATCAACAAGAAAGACAAGTTTGAGGAAATCTTTGGCAAGCTATACATCGGGCAGAATCCTACACCAGAGCATAGTACATATCTCATCATCCACCTCAATTTTGCCGAGGTGGCAGCAGGATTGGATGATTATAAGGATGGACTGGACAACCATTGTCGCCTTGTATTCAATTTCTTCTGCGACATCTATGCACATATTCTTCCTGCTGGTACCAAGGAAGGATTGCAACAGGAGCCTGATGCTGTATCCAAGTTGAGATTTCTTTGCCAGAAGTGCCAGGAGGTGGGAAAGAAGATTTATCTCTTCATCGATGAGTACGACAACTTCACCAACATGATTCTCGCCCATGAGGAGCATCTTATGAGGTATCGAAACCAGACCCACGGTGAGGGATACTTGCGCCAGTTCTTCAACACCATCAAGGGTGCGGCTGGCAATACCCTGGGCAGAGTGTTCGTCACGGGAGTAAGCCCTGTGACCATGGATGACCTGACCAGCGGATTCAACATCGGAACCAACTACTCGCTCTCACCTGACTTCAATGAGATGACGGGATTTACCGAGAAAGAAGTGAGAGAGATGCTGGATTATTACGGCAGCGTCCTGCCGTTCAATCACACCACCGATGAGCTGATCAAGGTGATGAAGCCTTGGTACGACAACTATTGCTTTGCCGAGGAGAGATATGGTGAGACCACTATGTACAACTCGGTAATGGTGCTCAACTTCGTAGATAATTACATCCGAAGCGAATACCAAATCCCTAAGAAGATGGTGGAGACAAACATCCGCATCGACTATGACAAGATGCGCATGCTCATCCGACACGACAAGGAATTCGCCCACGATGCCAGCATCATCCAGCAGTTGGTGACCCAGGGATTCGTGATAGGCACGCTCAACGAAAACTTCCCTGCCGAGCGAATCAACGACCCAGACAACTTCCTCAGCCTGCTGTTCTATTTCGGTATGGTAACGATAGACGGAACATACAAGGGTGAGACCAAGTTCATCATCCCGAATGAGGTGGTGCGTGACCAGATGTACACCTACCTGCTCGACACCTACAAGGAGAATGACTTGGTATATGATAGATATAGCAAGGGTAAACTGGAGAGCAAACTGGCATACGATGGACAATTCAAGCCATACTTTGAATATATCGCCGACTGCCTGAAGAAGTACTCCTCACAGCGAGACAAGCAGAAGGGAGAGGCTTTCGTGCATGGCTTCACCTTGGCGATGACGAGCCAGAACAAGTTCTATCGCCCTATCTCTGAGCTGGACAATGACGGCGGCTATGCCGACATCTTCCTCTCTCCACTCTGTGACATCTACAAGGACATGGTGGATTCATATATCATCGAGTTGAAATATTGCAAGAGCCAAACCACCGATGAGCAAGTGAAAAAGCTCTTCGAGGAGGCTTCAGCTCAAATCTCCCGCTATGCGGAAAGTGATATGGTCAGAGAGGCGGTAAAGACCACAAAGCTCCACAAGCTGGTGGTCATCTACCGCGGAGCGGAAATGGTGGCTTGCGAGGAGATATAATTACCGGAGAAGAATAACAGATTCTACAAATAATAAAATGATAAAATGATGAAAGCAAGACATATCTCTTATCTTATCGCATGCATGCTTATGTTATGCTGCCTGAATACTCAGGCACAGAATGCATTCCCCTACCCTGCGCTGCCTGATACGCTACGCAGCGTAGAACAGCGCGCTACCTACCTCAGCGAGCACTACTGGGACAACTATCAGTTTGCTGATACTACCCAACTGAAAAACGAGGAGATTACAGAACAGGGATTCGTCAACTTCATCGATATCCTCGCCCGTTTCAACGACGAGATCGCCCAGAAAGGCATCAGCGCCTTCACCGCCAAGGCTTACGCACAGAAGCCTGCCAAGGAGAAATTCGAGAGCCTGATAGAGCATTATTTCGACGACCCACAGTCGCCGATGAGAAACGACAGGGTATATAGCTTCTTCCTGGCGGAAATGAAGAAGTCGCCTTACTTCGATGAAGCGGAAAAGGAACGCATCGACTTCAAGTGGAAGGCGGCACGGAAAAACCTGCCAGGCACCAAGGCTACCAACCTCTCCTTCAAGCTGGAAGATGGAAAAATGCATCAGTTGACTGACTATCAGAACGAAAAGGTGATACTCTACTTCTATGATCCGGAATGCGAGAATTGCCACAAGGTTACGGCGTGGCTGAAAAAACAGACCATTCCTGCTGAATACAGAATGCTCAGAATCATTGCGGACGATCAGATAAGTGCTACTTACAGCATCAAGGCGATGCCTACGATTTACTTATTAGACAAAGGCAACATCGTGGTTTTAAAGGACTGTACGCCGGAACTGCTCATCAGCGTAATCAATAACAATTAATAAAAAAAACTAGACTGGTCGTCTAAGCGACGCTTATTATCATTTACATTTACTATTATTCAATTACATTCTTTAATCACACTTTAAATTCACTTTCTATATTATATTTTCTATTCTACCTATTTATATTGAATCATAATCGTAAGGTATTGTATTAATCATATATTCTACCTTATTTCGCCTTTGAAGAGTCGTAATGCATATTGAACTCCTCGCGAGTGTGGTCGTTTCTCTTAACTACGATCACATAGTCACCATCCTTAACTATTCCAACCTTCGCAACAAGTGTGAAATAACCATACTTACCAGACTTGCCGTAATCGCCTGTCTCGGTGATGATAATCTTGTTGCCAACTAACTGAGAGTCAAACTTGATATTTGTGCCCTCATCGAAGATTACATTCTTGTGAGTCAACTGCAACTGACCACCAGAAAGAACCTTGCATACCAGCTTCTCGTTGTTCTCACCATTGATGTTAGAGGTTTCATTTACCTCAGCACCGGTTGTCTGTGAATAACTGAGCAGTGAGAAGTTTGACTTTGTTGTAACGGTGTTGACACGTGTTGTTGTATCGCCCGTCAAATCATCGTCAGCCGCACTGCAGCTTACTAAACCCAATGCCATCATACAAGTGATGACCATTCCAAAAAACTTTTTCATATTTTATCATTTACTAATTGTTATTCAATCATTTAAACCTGGTCTCCTCTTACAAGCATCTGCGGGGTTGCAACACTCTGGAAGACTTCCAAATAACCTTTCGGCCTAAATCATCTTTTACAATATACAAATGATATACAAGAATCTCAAAATGTAGTTCTTACATTTGTTCGGGTGCAAATTTAGAGAAAAAAGTAATACGCTCCAAATATTTTAGGTTAAATTATGTAAAGAAATACAACGTTTACGCACACAACGATTCTGTTACATAACAAAATGTAAGAAAAGCGAAAGAAAGATGAAAGAAAAGGGCATTAAAAAAGCGGGAACCCCGAAGGATTCCCGCTATTATTTTGGGTTGATAAATCTCGAAGATTAGTCGAGGTTAGCCAACTTGTTGTCAGAATGAAGAACATCCTTGATCTTGTGGCTATAGAGGTCAACCATGTACTCACGAGCCTTACCGCAGTACTGACGTGGGTCGAAGTACTCTGGGTGAAGAGCAAATGTCTCACGAACACCAGCTGTGAAAGCAAGACGAGAGTCAGAGTCGATATTGATCTTGCAAACTGCGCTCTGAGAAGCCTTAGTCAACTGCTCCTCTGGGATACCAACTGCATCTGGCAACTTGCCTCCGTACTTGTTGATGATATCAACATACTCCTGAGGAACTGAAGAAGAACCGTGGAGAACGATAGGGAAACCAGGAAGCTGCTTCTCTACTGCCTCCAAAACATCGAATGCCAATGGAGGAGGAACGAGGTGACCAGTCTTAGGGTCACGTGTGCACTGCTCTGGCTTGAACTTGTAAGCACCGTGAGAAGTACCGATAGAGATAGCCAATGAATCGCAACCTGTACGTGTAGCGAAATCAACAACCTCCTCAGGCTTTGTATAGTGAGACTCCTCAGCAACTACGTCATCCTCAACACCAGCGAGGACACCGAGCTCACCCTCTACAGTTACACCGAACTGATGAGCGTAATCAACAACCTTCTTTGTCAATGCAACGTTCTCCTCGTATGGAAGTGAAGAACCGTCGATCATTACAGAAGAGAAGCCGAAATCTACACAGCTCTTACATGTCTCGAAGCTATCACCGTGATCGAGGTGGAGAACGATCTCAGGATGGTTGCAACCCAACTCCTTAGCGTACTCTACAGCACCCTCTGCCATGTAGCGGAGCAATGTAGGGTTAGCATACTTGCGAGCACCCTTAGATACCTGGAGGATAACTGGTGACTTCAAGTTTGAAGAAGCCTGGATGATAGCCTGGAGCTGCTCCAAGTTGTTGAAGTTGAAAGCAGGAACGGCCCAACCGCCCTTGATAGCTCTTGCGAACATTTCCTTAGTGTTCACAAGACCGATTTTCTTGTAATCTACTGCCATAATTGTTATTAATTTTATTGTTTAATGAAACATTCTATTCATTTTTATCAGATGGATTCTAGACGCACCCATCATAACCGAGTGCAAATTTAACTTTTTCTTTTGAGACAGCAAAAAATATGCTTACTTTTTCGTGTTACAAGCGAGTTAAAAAAGTTAATTCCCCCTTTTTAGTCGCCTAAAACCCCTTATTTGCTAATTGCACTTTGCAATTTGTACTCCCGAACGGCATAAGCCAAGACGATGAGGAAACCGATAAACGGTACCACGAAAGGCAGGGTGACATGGGTGGTATCGGCGATCATTCCCATCAGCAGGAAGCCGCATCCGCCTATCGGAGTCATCATCAGGAGCGAGGATGCCGACTTGGTAAGATTGCCCAATCCCGTGAGGGCGATGCTGAAAATGGTAGGGAACATGATTGCCTCGAAAAGATAGTTGCCCACCAGGGCTACCAGCGACACGATGCCCAGATCGCAAAGCACCAGTCCGACGCAGACCACGCTGCCCACGGCACAGATGAGGAGCATGGTGGTTGCCTGGATATGGCGCATGATCCAGCTGCCCAGGAATCTGCCTACCATGAAGAACGCCAGGGCAAGGGTGAGGACGAGAGAGGCGGTGCGGTCGCTCATCCAATGCATGCCGGTGACGAAATTGATGAAGTAGGAATTGATGGAGATCTCGGCCACCTCGTAGCTCAGGAGGGCGAAGAGACCGAAGACGAACATCCTGTGGTTGGCAAAGAGCTTGGCGATATTGCTGCCCTTCGCCTTGTCTTCCGTCGTCTGCTGGTGCTGGATTTCCGGAAGATCGACACGGGAGAACACCACGGCGATGGCAAGCACCAGAACGCCCAGGATGGCATAAGGTATGACCACATTGCCGCCCTGCTGCGTATCATTGAAGAGGAACTGACCGATGCAGAAGGTGGCAAAGATGCTGCCCAGTCCATTGAACGACTGCGAGAGGTTCAATCGGCTGGTAGCGGTCTCCCTGGCACCCAGTTCGGTAACGTATGGATTGGCGGCTGTTTCGAGGAACACCAGTCCGCATCCGATGACGAAGAGGCAGAAGAGGAAGGCAGAGAAGCTGCCTATCGCTGCCCCCGGAATAAAGAAGATGGCACCCAGGCCGAAGAGCAGGAGGCCAAACACCACGCCCCGGCGATAGCCATACTTATTGATGAAGATGCCCGCCGGTATAGCCATGAGGAAATAACCCAGATAGGTGGTTACCTGGATCATGGCTGACTGGGTGATACTGATGTGCAGGGCATTCTGGAAGTGCTTGTTGAGCACATCGAGAATGGCACGCGCGAAGCCCCACAAGAAGAAGAGCGACGTGATGAGAATGAACGGGACAAGATATTTCTTGTCGCTCACTGAATGGTTTTCTGTTTCTTGGTTCAACATTTTTTTATTCTATTTCTTTTTTACTGAACACTTTTTTATTCTTGATGCCGGCAGTGCCGGGAGCCTATTCCTGCGGATGCAGGACTGCTCCCTCCTGCTTCTTGCCATCCATCAGAATTCTGAGCGGACGGTCGAAGCGTACATGGCGCACATACTGCGTCTCTTCTACGGCTGGCATCGCATCCAATATCTCCTTGTTTACGAAGCCTCCCTCTTCGGTATTGGTATCTACCGTGAAATAGCCCACGCCGAAAGAGGTGAGGTTCTGGAAGAAGTGGGTGCCCTGACTCGGATCGATGTTGTAATTCTTCAAAGCCACCTCTACGATGACGCGGGCGGCACTGATATGCGGCCACTTGACCGGTACGCCCAGGTAATGATCACTCGATCCCCAGCGGCCCGGACCTATCAGCACATAATTCTTGCCATCTGCCAGGAACTTGCGGTTGATGCGCTCGATATCATCGGCTACATAGAAATTGTTCATCGCCGAGAATTGGTCATCGTACTTCACATACACCACATCGGTGACATCCTCGCTGATGCCATGGCCCAGGGAGTTGTGGGAACGGAGCAGACAGTCGGCATCCGGTATCGCCCTGACATCCTCGTCGAGCATCTCCTTGGCATCCACGATCGGACGGATCTGGAGGAGATAGAAATCACAGGTCTTGTCGGCATGGATATTGCAGGCAAACTCAATCTCCACCGGTCGGCGCATCGCCTCGGAACCGCACTTCATCGACATCTGCATGAGTTCCGGCAGAGGCACCACATCGTGCTGGAGCACTCCGGCAAAGGTGATGAGCTTGCGGCCGGTTTCATACACACCGTCGTTGATGACCTGATCGTAAGGGTCGAAGGTAGAGGCGATGTAGTTGAGACTCTGGTCTTCTACCGCATCCTTCACACGGAGCTTGAGGATATTGAATCCGTCATCCACCTTGAAGTCATCGCCCACGTGCTTCATGTCGAGAGCATAAAACTGGGTCTGGGTATCGCGCAGCGCCATCTCCGTCTCGGAAGTCTGCAGCACCTGATGCGGATGATACGGACAGACGCGGAGGGTCTGACCGCCATCCACGATATACTTACCCAAACCGAGGGCAAGACTGGCTATGCCCTCCTCTGCCTCCTCATCGCCGATAGGATAATAGTTGAGCGAACGGAGCACGCCACTCATCGTAGGATAATAGCGGGTGCCGTAGTCCTTGCCCACCACCTCCTGCAGGATTACCGCCATCTTCTCCTGGTCGATGACGTTGCGGGTGGCGGTCATGTATGCCTTGGAATCGCGATAGAACACCGAGGCATACACGCCCTTGATGGCGCAGGCGAGCATCTGGAGCATCTGATACTTATCCTCGAGATAAGGTATCATATAGGTGGAATAGATGCCGGCGAAAGGCTGATAGTGGGCATCCTCGAGCAGCGAACTGGAACGGATGGCGATAGGACTCTTCGTTGCCTCGAAGAAGGTGAAGAAGTCGGCTATCAGCGAATCGGGCAGCTGCGCATGGAGGAAGTGCTTCAGGATTTCATCATCGCTGGCATCGCTCAAAGCTATCGGATAGAGATTGTTGCTCATCATGAACTCGTCGAAGATATCGGTACAGAGCACCACGGTCTTCGGAATCTGCACGGTGGCATTCTCATACTGGTTGAACTCAGGATGGCGCTTGATGATGTTGTCGAGGAAGGCAAGTCCCCTGCCCTTTCCGCCCAGCGATCCTTCGCCGATGCGGGCAAAATGGGCATACTTATCGAACTTCATACGGTCGAACACGGCAACCACGCCCAGGTTCTTCATGTGACGGTACTGCACGATGGCATCGAAGATGATCTGTCGGTGGGCATCCACATCCTGCAGCTTCTCCCAGGTGACGTGCTTCAGGAAGGCGGAAACCGGGAAGATGGCACGGGCACAGAGCCAGCGGCTCATGTGGTTGCGGCTGATATGATAGAGCATCGAATCGTTGGGGATGTTGAAGATGTTATCCTGCAACTCCTTCAGACTGCGGATGCGCATGATTTCCTCGTGAGTTTTCGGATCGCGGAAGATGAAATCGCCGAAGCCCATGTGCTCCTCCATCAGGCGACGGAGATCCACACTCATCTTCTTGGAGTTCTTATCTACAAAGCGGAATCCCTCGGCTTCTGCCTTGGCACGGTTGTCGCTCTCGGAACTCTCGATGATGAGCGGTACGAACGGATCGGTCTTGCGGATGTAACGGAAAAGGCGCAATCCGGCATCAGGACATTTCTCACGTCCGAAGGTATCGGTGCCGTGCTCGGGATTCGCCTCCTGCTCCACCTCGTTGCCGAAAGCCTTGGCGGCACTCTTCAACGGGAATCGGGCATCGCTGATGACACCCAGGGTATTGTTGGAATACTTATCGTAAAGTTTCTGCGCCTCTTCGTAGGTACGGGCGAGCACCACCTTCGGACGGCCACGCATTCGCATCGTGGCAGCATGGCGGTTGAGGGCTTCCTTGGAAAAATTCTTGCTCTGCTCGAGGATATAGTTGTAGAGGTTGGGCAGGATGGAACTGTAGAAGCGCACGGAGTCTTCTACCAGGAGTATCATCTGCACGCCTGCCTCCCGGATATCGTGCTCCAGGTTCATCTTATCCTCTATGAGCTTGATGATGGAGAGGATGAGGTTGGTGTTGCCCAGCCAGCAGAATACGTAATCGAAGATGCTGAGGTCTTCGTTCTCCATTCGCTTGGTGATGCCGTGGGAGAACGGGGTGAGTACCACGCAGTGGATATTCGGGAACTTGCCCTTGATATCACGCGCCACATCGAAGGCATCGTTGTCGGCATTACCCGGCATACAGATGACGAGGTCGATGACGGTGGAGCGCAGTACCTGGGCTGCCTCTTCGGTGGTTGAGACCTGGGTGAAGGTTGGGGGGTAACGGAGACCCAGCTCCATATACTCATTATATATCTTCTCCTCGATGCGTCCATCATCTTCTAGCATGAACGCATCGTAAGGGTTGGCTACAATCAAGACATTGTAGATACGTCGCATCATGAGATTGACAAATGATACGTCTTTCAAATAGAACTTATTCCACTCTTGGGGTACATTATTTTCCATATGTGTAGCGAATTATAGTGCAAAGATACTGATTTTCTGAGATTTTCTTGCATTTTTCATCGTTTTTTTATATATTTGCAAACAAAATATCGAGAAGTTATGAAAAGAAGATTATTTATCATAGCATTATTGAGTACATTTCTGAGTACATTATCATACATCCCATGCTGCGGTCAGAAGCATCAGCGTGGCAAGGCATCCTATTACTCTAAACGTGCCACGGGTGCCAGGTCGGCAAGTGGACAGAGAATCCACCATGACAGTCTGACGTGTGCACACCGTTATTATCCCTTCGGCACGATGCTGAAGGTTACGAATCTGAGAAATGACAAGAGTGTAATCGTTGAAGTGATCGACCGTGGTCCGTTCGGAAGGGGAAGAATCATTGACCTTTCCTGGGCAGCAGCGAAAGAAATCGACATGATTTCGCAGGGTGTGGCTACGGTGAAGGTAGAAAGACTGGATAACCCTGTTCCTTTCAAGCCTGAGGATAGCAAGCTCCCGAAGATAGATTTCGAAATGGCTGAGT
The DNA here is from genome assembly GCF_003436715.1 of Prevotella sp. TF12-30. Classification (NCBI taxonomy): domain Bacteria; kingdom Pseudomonadati; phylum Bacteroidota; class Bacteroidia; order Bacteroidales; family Prevotellaceae; genus Prevotella; species Prevotella sp. TF12-30. The sequence goes on from NZ_QSQJ01000014.1 coordinate 10,988, forward strand.
TTGAACCCGACCATTATTTCGAAAAGAAGGAAAAGGCAAGGGAGAAAGCTGAAGCCAAGATCGAGGCAAAGGAAAAAGCTAAAGCCAAGGTTGAAGCAAAGGAAAAAGCCCCTCATCACCACCATACGCCATGAGCCAACAGTCACCGGCAGAAGGTAAAGAGCAGAAGCTCCTAGCACCAATACGCCCTGAAAGGGCAGAAGCTCCTAGCCCAGGGCAACACCCTGGGTAAACCAGCTATGTACAATACGCCCTGAAAGGGCAAAAGCTTTATACTCCCCCCAAAAAAGAAAAAAGCAAGAACCAGCAATCAAGCTGTTTCTTGCTTTTTTTGATTTTATGTTGCAACTACTAGGAGATTATTATCTCTTGGTAGGGATATTGAATTCATTGACCTTGGAAATGGATTTGCCCTCATGAATCACACTCACGCAGAACCTTGCCATTCCATCCTTTAACTTTCTATCCGCTTTCACCATTGCGGTGTACCGAACACCCGATCCTGGGGAAATCTTCTCGACATGGATACTCGGCGAAATGAAGATATGTTTGTTGCCGGTGGTTTCAACCACGGTTGGAACAACATCGTAAACCGGCTCATGACCTCGGTTGACAATCTCGAATATCACCTTGCAGGTTTCATTGCGATTCAAACAATTATCTTCGTTGTCATCAACAAACCGGGCATTCACAATCTCCAAAGTAGGAGAATAGGAGAATCGGGCACCAAGCTCCTCTACGGTAGCAGTAGGCATAGAAGTAGTAGGCTGCTGGGCACTGTAATCACCGGTATAGTCCTTGCCCTTGAAATCATAGAGACGGTCATCACCCCCATTGTTGGAATCGAAGATCTCGGGATTATCGGTTACAGGCGCATTGCCGTAATCACTTACGGAGCGCCGCTCTACTTTATCCTGCTTGTAAGCTGCTTCACGGTCAGCCTGCGCCTGATCAGCCTGACTTCCGATGACAGCACCTACAACAGCTCCGCCAGCCATGCCGATGATGGTTCCCATGTCAGAGCCTCTAGGTCCACCGGATAATCCACCGATGGCGGAACCGAGAATGGAGCCGATAGAACCTCCAGCATAGGCTCCACTGCCAGTATATGTATCGCAACTGCTCATCACCAGCGAAGAGCAGAGCATCAAAAGTATCACTTTTTTCATAACCCTATCATTTAATTCTGCTGCAAAAGTACAACTATTTATTGAAAACATGAAGAAAGAATCCCTAAATAAAGTTAGGGAATCCCCTAAAACAAAAAAAGCGCCTCTGTCTAACGACAGAAGCGCTTATATATAGTGAGATCAGTTGTAACTTATTCAGCTGCAGCCTCTTCAGTTGCAGGTGCCTCAGTTGCAGGAGCCTCCTCAGCCTTTGTTGCCTTGCGACTACGACGAGTCTTCTTAGCAGCAGCCTTAGGAGTCTTAGCCATGTTCTCATCAAAGTCAACGAGCTCGATGAAAGCAATCTCAGCTGCGTCACCCTGACGGGTACCCAACTTGATAACGCGAGTGTAACCACCAGGACGGTTAGCTACCTTCTCAGCTACCTCACCGAAGAGAGCCTTCACAGCGTACTTGTTCTGAAGATAACGGAAAACAACACGACGTGATGTAGTTGTATCATTCTTTGAACGTGTGATCAGTGGCTCAACATACTTCTTAAGAGCCTTTGCCTTTGCGAGGGTCGTAGTGATTCTTTTGTGCTCACTCAAGATAAGTGATGCAGCCATGTTAGCCAACATCGCGTTACGATGAGAAGCAGTACGACCTAAATGGTTGAATTTCTTATTGTGTCTCATTTTAATTTTTGTTCTTTTTGGACAAAGGATGCATTACGCATCCTTGTCTAATTTATACTTTGAAATATCAGTTCCAAAAGACAGATTCAGACTCTCGAGCAAATCATCAAGCTCTGAGAGCGATTTCTTACCGAAGTTGCGGAACTTCAAGAGGTCAGTCTTGTTAAACTGAACCAAATCACCCAAGGTATCTACATCAGCTGCCTTCAAGCAGTTGAGCGCACGAACACTAAGGTTCATATCTACGAGACGAGTCTTGAGCAACTGGCGCATGTGAAGAACCTCCTCATCAAACTCCTGGTTGGTATCCTGATCAGGACTCTCCAGGGTGATCTTCTCATCAGAGAAGAGCATGAAGTGATAGATAAGGATCTTCGCAGCCTCTTTCAGCGCATCCTTAGGACTAATGGAACCATCTGTTGTAACTTCGAGTACGAGCTTGTCATAGTCGGTCTTCTGTTCAACACGATATGGCTCAACCGCATACTTTACGTTACGGATAGGGGTGTAGATGGAATCGATTGGGAGAACGTTAACGTCTGTGCAGAATTGACGATTCTCATCAGCAGGGACGTATCCACGACCCTTATTAATTGTCAGATCAATCTGCATCGAAGCTTTGGAGTCTAAATGACAAATCACCAAATCAGGGTTTAACACTTCAAATCCAGTCAGATACTTGCCTATATCACCAGCCTTGAATTCTGTAGAATTCTCAACGGTGATACTAACTTTCTCATTCTCGAATTCTTCTACTACTTGCTTGAATCGAACTTGCTTGAGATTCAAGATAATGTTGGTAACATCTTCCTTTACACCAGGAACTGAAGAGAACTCGTGCTCAACACCCGCAATGCGGATGGTGTTCACAGCGTAACCCTCCAATGATGAAAGGAGAATGCGGCGCAAGGCGTTACCGATGGTAACACCAAAGCCAGGCTCCAACGGACGGAACTCGAACTTTCCGAACTGGTTGTCAGCCTCCAGCATTACTACTTTATCAGGTTTTTGAAATGCTAATATCGCCATTAATTTAATGATTTATTTAGAGTACAACTCAACGATTAACTGCTCCTTAATATTCTCTGGAATGTCAGCACGCTCTGGCTTGTGCAAGAACTTGCCACTCTTAGAATTGTCGTCCCACTCAATCCATGGGTACTTGCTATGATTGAAACCAGCAAGTGCTGCCTCGATTACCTCGAGAGACTTAGACTTCTCACGAACGGCAACTACCATACCTGGCTTAACTGCAAATGAAGGGATATTAACTACCTTGCCATCAACAGTGATGTGCTTGTGACCCACCAACTGACGTGCAGCAGCACGAGTAGGAGCGATACCAAGACGGAATACCACGTTGTCGAGACGGCACTCGAGATTCTGGAGAAGAACCTCACCAGTAATACCCTCAGCCTTAGCAGCCTTCTCAAACATATTACGGAACTGACGCTCTAATACACCGTAAGTGTACTTAGCCTTCTGCTTCTCTGCCAACATGACACCGTACTCAGACATCTTGCGACGACGGTTGTTGCCATGCTGTCCAGGAGGGAAGTTTCTCTTGGACAAAACTTTGTCTGCGCCGAAGATTGGCTCACCAAAACGACGCGCAATTTTAGATTTCGGACCTATATATCTAGCCATAATATTTATAAAATGCTATAATGTTTGTATCAATGAATGCTATTATACACGACGACGCTTTGGAGGGCGACATCCGTTGTGTGGTAATGGAGTTACGTCAACGATCTCAGTTACCTCGATACCTGCACCGTGTACGGCACGGATAGCAGACTCACGACCGTTACCTGGACCCTTTACGTATGCCTTAACCTTGCGAAGACCAAGGTCAAAAGCTACCTTTGCACAATCCTCTGCAGCCATCTGAGCAGCATAAGGAGTGTTCTTCTTAGAACCACGGAAACCCATCTTACCAGCTGAAGACCAAGAGATAACCTGACCCTCGTTGTTAGCAAGAGATACAATGATGTTGTTGAATGAGCTGTGTACGTGAAGCTGACCGATTGCGTCAACACGTACGTTTCTCTTCTTAGATGTTGCTTTTTGCTTTGCCATAATTAATTTCCTCCTTAGAATTACTTAGTAGCCTTCTTCTTATTAGCAACAGTCTTCTTCTTACCCTTGCGAGTACGAGCATTATTCTTTGTGCTCTGACCGCGAACTGGAAGACCATTACGATGTCTAACTCCACGATAGCAACCAATATCCATCAGTCGCTTAATGTTCATCTGGATCTCAGAACGGAGATCACCTTCAACCTTGAACTCAGCGCCGATAATTTCACGGATCTTGGCTGCCTGATCGTCAGTCCACTCGCTGACTTTCAGGTCACGGCTTACACCTGCCTTATCCAATATCTTTGCTGAACTACTTCGACCGATACCATAGATATAGGTCAATGCGATTTCGCCACGCTTATTCTGGGGCAAATCTACTCCAACAATTCTTATTGCCATTGTTTAATAAAAAATTAAAAAATTAATACTTTGCGTTAAAAGCGGTGCAAAAGTACAACTTTTTTTTGAAACAGCCATACTTTTACAGAACTTTAACATTAGCCCTGACGCAATTTCATCTTAGGGTTCTTCTTGTTGATAACGAAGAGACGACCCTTACGACGTACGATCTTGCAATCAGCTGAACGCTTCTTCAATGATGCTCTTGTCTTCATAACCTTATATGTGATAATTATTTGTATCTAAAAACAATTCTACCCTTAGTCAAGTCGTATGGACTCATTTCCACCTTCACCTTATCACCAGGTAAAATCTTGATGTAATGCATTCTCATCTTACCAGAGATGTGGGCAGTAATGTCAACACCATTCTCCAATTCAACGCGGAACATAGCATTTGATAATGCCTCTACAATTGTTCCATCTTGCTCAATAGCGGCCTGTTTTGCCATAATTAAATTTTTTGTCCTTCTAAATGTTCAACTTCTACGAATGAAGATAAAATTTCAGCTTTACCTTTTCGAACAACGATTGTATGCTCAAAATGAGCAGCTGGTTGACGATCTCTAGTAACTATGCTCCACTTGTCGGGGAGCAAGCCAATCTGACGGTCGCCCATTGTTATCATCGGCTCTATAGCCAAGCACATACCTTCCTTTAACAGAATGCCGGAACCACGACAGCCGTAATTACGAACCGGAGGATCCTCGTGCATAGCCCTGCCAATGCCATGACCTGTTAGCTCTCGTACTACTCCATAACCATATTGCTGGCAATGGGTCTGTACAGCGTAACCAATATCACCCAAATGCTTTCCTGCCACAGCCTGTTCGATACCCAGGTACAAAGATTCTTTAGTTACCTTAAGGAGTTGTTGAACATCGGAAGTTATCTCTCCAACAGCGAAAGTATAGCAACTGTCACCGTTGAAACCTTCTAAAAGGGTGCCGCAGTCGATGGAGATTATATCACCATCCTTCAGCACGTCCTTCTCACTAGGAATACCATGTACTACTACATCATTGATGGAAGTACATATACTAGCGGGAAAAGGCTCTCCATAAGGATTAGGAAAATTCTTAAACGTTGGAATCGCACCGTGATCACGGATGAACTCCTCGGCTACCCTATCCAAATGGAGAGTCGTTACACCTGGTTTTATATGTTTACCTAATTCCGCAAGCGTTGCACCAACGAGTTGGTTAGTCTTGCGCATCAGGTTAATTTCATCCTCTGTCTTCAGAAATATCTGCATTTCAAAAGATAAAGATTAATATGCAGCAACACCACCCTGACGAGTATGGCCTGAATTGAGAAGACCATCATAGTGGCGCATAAGCAAATGACTCTCGATCTGCTGCAATGTGTCAATCACAACACCTACCAAAATCAACAGAGAAGTACCTCCGAAGAATTGTGAGAAGGCCTGCTGCACATCAAGAAGTCCTGCAAGAGCTGGCATAATCGCAATAAATGCAATAAATAATGAACCTGGTAAAGTAATACGAGACATTACGGTATCAATGTACTCAGCGGTATCCTTACCTGGCTTAACACCTGGAATGAAACCATTGTTACGCTTCATATCCTCCGCCATCTGAGTTGGGTTCAATGTAATAGCAGTGTAGAAATATGTAAACGCAATCACGAGGATTACATAGATTACATTATAAAGTAAACTGCGGTTATCCATCAGCTGCTGAACAACGCTACTTGCATTTTCAGACTGGTAGCGAACTACTGCCAATGGAATGAACATCAAAGCCTGCGCAAAGATGATAGGCATTACGTTGGCTGCGAAAAGTTTCAATGGGATGTACTGACGTGCACCACCATACTGCTTGTTACCAACCAAGCGCTTAGCGTACTGAACCGGGATCTTACGTGTACCCTGTACCAGAAGAATTGAGGCACAAACTACAGCGTAGAGAATAAGGATCTCTACAATGAACATGATCAAACCACCACCAGAGATAGCCTGCAAACGAGAGGTCATCTCCTGTACGAATGCCTGAGGCAAACGAGCGATGATACCAATCATAATGATGAGAGAGATACCATTACCTACTCCCTTATCCGTGATACGCTCACCAAGCCAGAGAATAAACATACTTCCTGCTGCAAGGATGATAGTAGCTGGAATCATAAAAACGGTCCAGCTAATACCCGTTGCCAAAGCGTTAGCAGCCTGCATCTTCAAATTCAGAAGGTAACTAGGAGCCTGAAAGACCAGGATGGCTACAGTCAGGACTCTAGTGTACCATTGTATTTTCTTGCGGCCGCTCTCGCCCTCGCGCTGCATCTTCTGGAAGTAAGGTACAGCGACAGCAAGAAGCTGCATAACAATTGAAGCTGAGATATAAGGCATAATTCCCAATGCGAAGATAGACGCATTAGAAAATGCACCACCAGAGAACATGTCCAAAAGCGACATAAGACCGCCTGAGGTCTGCGACTGCAATTTTTCCAACATACTCGGATTGATACCCGGAAGTACCACAAACGAGCCAAAACGGTAAATAGCCGTAAACAGAAGAGTAATGAGGAGTCTCTGACGGAGGTCCTCAATCTTCCAACAGTTCTTTAGTGTCTCAATAAACTTTTTCATTACTTAGATTATAGTTGCGTTACCACCTACTGCCTTGATTGCTTCTTCGGCAGTCTTTGAGAAAGCATTAGCTTCAACTTCCAATTTTGCTGTAAGTTCACCGTTACCGAGAACCTTAACGAGCTCCTTACCATTGGTAAGACCAGCTGCCTTGAGTTCCTCAATACCGATCTTTGTAAGGTTCTTTGCTTCTGCAAGAGCCTGAAGAGTTGAAAGGTTTACTGCGAAGTACTCCTTATGGTTGATATTCTTGAAACCAGCCTTTGGAACACGACGCTGCAATGGCATCTGACCACCTTCGAAACCAATCTTTCTCTTATAACCAGAACGAGCCTTGGCACCCTTGTGACCACGTGTAGAAGTACCACCGAGACCAGAACCTGGACCACGACCAATACGACGACGTGAATGGGTAGAACCTGCAGCAGGTTTCAAATTATTTAATTTCATAATCGTTCCTAATTTTTTGAGATTAATTAATCAACTACACTTACGAGGTGATGAACCTTACGGATCATACCACGGTTGCTAGGAGTATCCTCTACCTCAACAACCTGAGAAATCTTGCGGAGACCCAGACAAGCGAGTGTACGCTTCTGATCAACTGGAGCACCGATCTTACTCTTAATCTGCTTGACTTTAATTGTTGCCATATTCGATAAATCCTAATTAACCGTTAAATACTTTATCCATACTGATACCACGCTCACCTGCTACAGTGTAAGCATCACGCATCTCTGCGAGAGCAGCGATAGTAGCCTTTACCAGGTTGTGGGCATTAGATGAACCCTTAGACTTTGCAATAACGTCCTTGATACCTACGCTCTCAAGAACAGCACGCATAGCACCACCGGCCTTCAAACCAGTACCGGCAGCAGCTGGCTTGATGAGAACCTTAGCACCACCGAAAGCTGTCTCAACCTCGTGAGGAACTGTACCCTTGAGTACAGGAACCTTAACCAGGTTCTTCTTAGCAGCCTCAGTACCCTTAGCAATAGCAGCTGTAACCTCACCTGCCTTACCAAGACCGTAACCGATAACACCGTTACCGTCACCTACAACGACGATAGCAGCGAATGTGAAAGTACGACCACCCTTGGTAACCTTAGTTACACGGTTGATTGCAACCAAGCGATCCTTAAGTACTTCTTCGTTATTTACCTTTACTTTATCCATTGCCATAATCGTTTAAAATTTAAGACCACCATTACGAGCACCGTCAGCCAACTGCTTTACGCGACCGTGGTAGAGATAACCGTTACGGTCGAAAACTACTGACTCAACGCCAGCAGCCTTTGCCTTCTCTGCGATGAGCTCGCCAACCTTGGTTGCCTGCTCCTGCTTAGGCATCTTCTCCAAACCGAGTGAAGAAGCTGATGCAAGTGTAGTGCCTGTCAAATCATTAATAACCTGAGCGTAAATCTGCTTGTTAGAGCGGAATACACTGAGACGTGGACGCTCAGCTGTTCCGTTAACATTCTTGCGAATGCGGAACTTTATCTTAATTCGTCTTTCTACTTTCTTTGTTGTCATAATCGTAAATAATTAAAATTACTTAGCTGAAGCACTCTTACCAGACTTTCTGCGAATAACTTCACCCTTGAAGAGAATACCCTTACCCTTATAAGGCTCAGGCTTGCGGAAAGAACGAATTTTTGCACAAACGAGTCCCAACAACTGCTTGTCGCATGACTCCAATGTCAAGATTGGGTTCTGGTTTCTTTCAGACTTAGTCTCAACCTTAATCTCCTTAGGCAACTGGATGAAAATAGGGTGAGTGTAACCCAAAGCGAACTCGATCAAGTTGCCCTGGTTAGAAACACGATAACCAACACCTACCAATTCCAAAACCTTTGTATAACCAGCGCTAACGCCAACAACCATGTTGTGAACGAGAGAGCGATACAAACCGTGGAAAGCCTGCTTCTGCTTAACATTTACAGGACTATTTTCATCGATTTCAAAGCTAATCTGACCATCTGCGTTGATAAACTTGATAGATGGATCAATCCACTGAGAAAGTTCACCCTTAGGGCCCTTTACTGTACAAACGTGTGAATCGTTGTCATAGTTTACAGTAACACCTGCAGGGATACTAATTGGCAATTTTCCTATTCTAGACATATAAAAGCCTCCAATTAATAAATATAGCAAAGAACCTCGCCACCGATCTTAAGATCAGAAGCCTCTTTGTCTGTCATTACACCTTTGGATGTAGATAAGATAGCAATACCTAATCCGTTAATAACTCTTGGCATGTCCTTGTAACCAGTGTACTTACGCAAACCTGGAGTTGACACGCGCTTCAAACACTTGATAGCGTTTTGCTTTGTAGTTGGGTTGTACTTCAAGGCAACCTTGATTGAGCCCTGAGGACCATCCTCTACAAACTTGTAGTTGAGGATGTAACCTTTCTCGAAGAGGATCTTTGTAATCTCTTTCTTCAAGTTAGACGCAGGAACTTCTACAACACGGTGATGAGCCATGATTGCGTTTCTGAGTCTTGTCAGATAATCTGCTATTGGATCTGTCATAAAATATAAATGTTTAATTAATCGGGACTGCCCCGACAATATTAAATAATAAAAAATTCCTTGCCTGTAAAGATTACCAGCTTGCCTTCTTAACACCTGGAATCAAACCTGCAGAAGCCATCTCACGGAACTGGATACGTGAAAGACCGAACTGGCGGATATAACCCTTTGGACGACCAGTGATCTTGCAACGGTTGTGAAGACGGATAGGGTTTGCATTCTTAGGGATAGCCTGAAGCTTACGAGCTGCCTCGTATGCTTCGGCTGGATCATTAGAAGTTGCAATAATCTTTTTCAGAGCTTCGCGCTTCTCAGCGTAACGAGCTACAAGCTTTGCACGCTTAATCTCGCGAGCTTTCATTGATTCTTTTGCCATATCTCTTAATCTTTATTTGCGTTCTTGAATGGAAGACCGAATGCCTTCAGAAGTGCAAAACCTTCCTCGTCTGTCTTGGCAGTTGTAACGAAGGTGATGTTCATACCCTGAATACGGTCAATCTCATCGATGTTGATCTCTGGGAAGATGATCTGCTCTGTGATACCCAATGTGTAGTTACCACGGCCATCGAACTTGCTCTCAATACCCTTGAAGTCGCGGATACGAGGAAGAGAAACACGAACGAGCTTCTCCAAGAACTCGTACATACGCTCACGACGCAATGTTACCATAACACCGATAGGCATCTTCTTACGAAGCTTGAAGTTTGCGATATCCTTCTTAGAATATGTAGCAACAGCCTTCTGACCGGTGATAGCAGTAATCTCGTTGATAGCTACGTCAACAATCTTCTTGTCCTGTGTAGCGTCACCGAGACCCTGGTTGATGACAATCTTCTTCAAAACTGGAATCTCCATTGCTGAAGAATAGTTGAACTGCTTCTGAAGAGCAGGAGCGATTGTCTCCTTATATACTTTCTTTAACTGTGCTGTATCCATTACTTGATTTCCTCCCCTGACTTTTTAGCGATGCGAACAACGTTTTTACCCTCATGCTTAATAGCAACGCGAGTAGCCTTGCCACTCTTAGGATCGATCAAACTCAAATTTGAGATATGAATAGGAGCCTCCTGCTTTACGATGCCTCCCTGAGGATTCTGTGCAGATGGCTTAGTGCTCTTAGATACCATATGCACACCCTCTACGATGGCACGGTTCTCGTCAACGAGGACCTTGAGCACCTTACCTGTCTTGCCCTTATCAGCACCGGCAATAACGATAACGGTATCGTCTTTCTTAATATGTAACTTACTCATTACTTTATACTTTTAAAATATTAAAGAACCTCAGGTGCCAAAGAAACGACTTTCATATTAACTGCACGAAGCTCACGAGCAACAGGGCCGAAGATACGGCTACCACGAAGCTCACCTGCATTGTTGAGCAATACACAAGCGTTATCGTCGAAACGGATATATGAACCGTCTGCACGACGAATCTCCTTCTTTGTGCGAACAATCAAAGCCTTTGATACTGCACCCTTCTTCAAATCACTTGATGGGATAACGTTCTTGACAGCAACGACAATCACGTCACCAACGCTAGCGTAACGACGGCCTGTACCACCGAGAACTCGAATGCAAAGAGCCTCGCGAGCACCGCTGTTATCACATACTGTAAGTCTTGATTCTGCCTGTATCATAATTACTTAGCTTTTTCTACAATTTGTACTAATCTCCATCTCTTTGTCTTAGACAGAGGACGAGTCTCCATGATCATAACTGTATCACCTACGTTAGCCTCATTGTTCTCGTCATGTGCATGGTACTTCTTTGTCTTCTGGACAAACTTACCATAAATAGGGTGCATCTCCTTGAACTTAGCTGCAATAACAATGGTTTTATCCATCTTGTTGCTGATAACAACACCCTGTCTTACTTTTCTTAAATTTCTTGTTTCCATCTGGACCATTATTATTTGTTAAGTTCTCTCTGACGAAGTTCAGTTTTCATACGTGCGATATCACGACGAGCAACCTTAATCTCTGATGGATTCTCAAGTGGAGTTACGTTGTGGTTGATCTTCTTCTTGTTCAAAGCGTCAACTGCTGCCTCCAACTTCTCAACCAATTCCTTGGTCTCGATATTTTTAATTTCTGCAATCTTCATAATTAAGCGTTTTTATCGTAATCACGTCTAACAATAAACTTAGTCTTCACAGGAAGCTTCTGAGCGCAAAGACGGAGTCCCTCCTTTGCAATGTCGAAGCTTACACCCTCTACTTCGAAGAGAATACGACCTGGTGTAACAGGTGCAACCCATCCTGCTGGATCACCCTTACCTTTACCCATTCGGACATCGGCTGGCTTACGAGTGATTGGCTTATCAGGGAAAATGCGAATCCAGACCTGGCCCTGACGGTTCATGTAGCGGTTCAATGCCACACGAGCTGCCTCAATCTGACGGCTATCGATCCACTTTGACTCAAGAGTCTTGATGCCGAAAGAACCGAATGCCAATTGTGTACCTCTGTGAGCGTTGCCCTTATTGCCACGACCATCTTGAGGTCTTCTATATTTTACTCTTTTTGGCTGTAACATGATAGCTTTCTAAAATTTAACGGTTATTGTTTCTTTTACGATTACCACCACGGTTGTTAGAGCGGCCGTTACCACGGTTGTTGCTCTTGTTGTCCTGTGAGAAGTTTGGAGTAAGATCAGCCTTACCATAAACCTCACCACGGCAAATCCATACCTTGATGCCAAGCAAACCTACCTTGGTAAGTGCCTCGCACTGGCAGTAGTCGATGTCTGCGCGGAATGTATGGAGAGGTGTACGACCCTCCTTGTACATTTCCTTACGTGCCATTTCAGCACCGTTCAGACGACCTGTAATCTGAATCTTGATACCCTCAGCACCAGCACGCATAGTGTTAGCAACTGCCATCTTGATAGCGCGACGATAAGCAATCATGTGCTCAATCTGGCTCGCGATGTTCTTACCTACGATGGTAGCATCAAGCTCAGGCTTCTTAACCTCGAAGATGTTGATCTGAATGTCTTTCTTATAAAGCTTCTTCAACTCTTCCTTCAACTTATCTACATCCTGACCACCTTTACCAATGACAATACCTGGACGGGCTGTGCAAATAGTAATGGTAACAAGCTTCAATGTACGTTCGATAACGATACGAGAAACACTTGCCTTAGCAAGACGCTCGTTAAGATACTTACGGATTTTCTGATCCTCTACGAGGTTGTCACCGAAGTTCTTACCACCGAACCAATTTGAATCCCAACCACGGATTACACCAAGTCGGTTACTAATCGGATTAACTTTCTGTCCCATTCTACTTAATTATTTTTCGTCATTAGTTTTTGCATCAACAAAGAGAGTAACATGGTTAGAACGCTTACGGATTCTATAACCACGACCCTGTGGTGCAGGTCTCATACGTTTCATTGTAACGCCTTCGTCAACGAAGACCTTACTGATATAAAGCTCACCGTCTTCAGCCTTGCGATTATTCTTTGCCTCCCAGTTAGCGATAGCTGAACGAAGTAATTTCTCAACGTCAGCAGATGCCTGCTTCTTAGAGAAGCGAAGTACTCCGAGTGCACGGTTAACCTCCATACCACGAATCATGTCTACTACATAGCGCATCTTACGTGGAGAAGAAGGAACGCCTACCAACTTAGCGAAGTACAAGTTTTTACGGGCTTCTTTCAATTTCTCAGCCGCAATATGTTTTCTTGCTCCCATTATTTACTTAAATTTTTAAATGGTTTAACCCTTAGCTTACTTTCTGTTACCAGAGTGACCGCCAAAGCGACGTGTTGGAGCGAACTCTCCAAGCTTGTGGCCAACCATATTCTCTGTAACATAAACAGGGATAAATTTATTACCGTTATGAACTGCAACAGTATGTCCTACGAAATCAGGAGATATCATTGAAGCTCTAGCCCATGTTTTAACAACATTCTTCTTGCCACTCTCGTTCATAGCGAGAATCTTCTTCTCGAGAGAAACGTTGATGTATGGACCCTTTTTAAGTGAACGACTCATAATTTACTCTTTATTTTTTGTTAGCTCTTTCGATAATATACTTGTTAGAAAGCTTCTTAGGTGCGCGAGTCTTAAGACCCTTAGCGTACAAGCCCTTACGTGAACGTGGGTGACCACCACTCTGGCGACCTTCACCACCACCCATTGGGTGATCAACAGGGTTCATAACAACACCACGGTTGTGTGGACGACGACCCAACCAGCGTGAGCGACCAGCCTTACCAGACTGCTCAAGTGCATGGTCTGAGTTACCAACACTACCAACTGTAGCCTTACAAGCACTCAAAATCTGGCGTGTTTCACCAGAAGGGAGCTTAATTACACAATAACTGCCCTCACGAGAAGTCAACTGAGCAAAATTACCAGCCGAACGAACCAACAAAGCACCCTGACCAGGACGCAACTCGATGTTGTGGATCACTGTACCTACAGGGATGTTTGCCAAAGGAAGACAGTTACCAATCTCAGGAGCAGCATCTGCACCTGACATCAAAGTAGCGCCTACCTGAAGTCCGTTAGGAGCAATAATGTAACGTTTTTCACCATCAGCGTAGTAAAGCAACGCGATACGAGCCGAACGGTTTGGATCGTACTCGATTGTCTTAACAACTGCTGGAACACCATCTTTCTCACGTTTGAAGTCGATTAAACGATACTTCTGCTTGTGACCACCGCCAATGTAGCGAACGGTCATCTTACCGGTGTTGTTTCGACCGCCGGTAGAACGCTTACCGTAAACGAGAGACTTCTCTGGCACGGATGCAGTAATATCCTCGAACGTGCCAATAACCTTGTGTCTTTGACCCGGAGTAACCGGTTTTAATTTACGTACTGCCATTTTTTATTTTAAATATTGCTGTAAAAATCAATTGTATCGCCCTCCTTCAGAGTAACGATTGCCTTCTTGAACGCATTCTTCTGACCCTTAACAAGACCTGCCTTAGTGTAACGAGCAGAGCGCTTGCCAGCGTAGCGAATTGTGTTCACGTCAACTACTGTAACATTATACAGACTCTCAACTTCCTTCTTAATCTCGAGCTTATTAGCCTCAGGACGAACAACGAAGCCATAGCGGTTAGGCTGCTTGTCTGTAATCTTGGTCATCTTCTCAGTAACCAATGGTTTGATAATAAATGCCATATTCTAATATCTCCTTTTTACTTTGTTAAGATCTGGTCGATAGTCTCAAGCGACTTCTCAGTAATCACTACTACATCAGCGTTCAAAACTTTGTACGAATTGACGTTAGATGCGAGGATAACCTCAGCGCGCTGTAAGTTACGTGCAGACAAATATACGTTTTTATTTGATTCGGGCAAAACAAAGAGTACCTTTTTGCCCTCGATTTTAAGATTCTTAAGAACACTTAAGAATTCTTTAGTCTTTGGAGCCTCAAAAGTGAAATCTTCCAACATCACGATTGCGCTCTCCTGAGCCTTATAAGACAAAGCAGACTTACGAGCAAGAATCTTTACCTTCTTGTTGAGCTTGAAGCGGTAATCACGTGGCTTAGGACCAAATACGCGAGCACCACCTACGAGTACAGGTGAGTTAATATCACCACGGCGAGCACCGCCGCCGCCCTTCTGACGACCAAGCTTACGAGTAGAACCGCTCATCTCGCTTCTCTCCTTAGACTTAGCTGTACCCTGACGCTGGTTAGCGAGATACTGCTTTACGTCGAGGTAGAGAACGTGATCGTTAGGCTCAATGCCGAAGACTGCATCATTAAGAGCTACCTTGCGGCCGGTCTCCTGACCTTTGATATCTAATACGCTAACTTCCATTATTTCTCAATTAAAACAGTTGAACCTTTGCATCCAGCGAAAGAACCCTTAACGATAAGGAGATTCTGCTCTGGAATTACCTTTAACACCTGAAGGTTCTGAGTTGTTACTCTATCACCTCCCATTTGGCCGCCCATGCGCATACCCTTGAATACCTTTGCAGGGTAAGAACATGCACCAATAGATCCCGGCTTGCGAGCGCGGTCATCCTGACCATGAGTAGACTGACCTACACCACCGAATCCGTGACGCTTAACAACGCCCTGGAAGCCTTTACCCTTTGATGTACCAATTACGTCAACGAACTTGCAGCCGTTGAAGATATCAACTGTAATGGTGTCACCGAGGTTGTACTCCTCATCAAACTTGAACTCGGCCAAGTGCTTTTTAGGTGTTGTGCCTGCCTTCTTGAAGATTCCCATCATAGGCTGAGAAGTGCGATTCTCCTTAGCCTCGCCGAAACCTAACTGATAAGCCTTGTAACCATCCTTCTCTACGGTCTTAACCTGGGTTACAACACAAGGACCTACTTCGATAACAGTGCACGGAATATTCTTACCGTCGGCACTGAAAACGGATGTCATTCCGATTTTTCTTCCAATTAATCCTGGCATTTCAATTTAATTTTTAATAATTAGACTTTGATTTCTACTTCTACACCACTTGGCAATTCAAGCTTCATCAAGGCATCAACGGTCTTAGCTGTTGAGCTGTAGATGTCGATGAGACGCTTGAAATCTGAGAGCTGGAACTGCTCGCGAGACTTCTTGTTAACGAAAGTACTGCGGTTTACAGTAAAAATACGCTTGTGTGTTGGCAATGGAATAGGACCGCTAACGATAGCGCCTGTTGCCTTAACAGCCTTCACAATCTTCTCAGCTGACTTGTCAACCAACTGGTGGTCGTAAGACTTCAGCTTAATTCTGATTTTCTGACTCATTTTTAAAATTAAGTTATTATTAATATGAATTATTTTAGTCTAATGGAAGAAGAGGTACGCTGCTTAAGAGTCATTCGCTAAGCAGCGCCTCATCTTACCGTTATTTCTTTTTTATTAAAGGAGTTCTGCGTGACCCTTAACCTCCTCCAACACAGCCTTAGCGATTGCTGAAGAGAGAGGTGCGTGGTGATCATACTCCATAGAGCTTGTTGCACGACCTGAAGTGATAGTACGCAAAGCTGTTACGTAACCGAACATCTCAGCCAATGGAACCATAGCCTTTACGATACGAGCACCGCTACGACCTTCCTCCATACCCTGAACGAGACCACGGCGCTTGTTCAAGTCACCGATTACATCACCCATGTTCTCTTCTGGAGTAACAACCTCTACCTTCATAATAGGCTCCATCAAAACAGGACCTGCCTTAGGGCAAAGTACCTTGAATGCCTGATGTGCTACCAACTCGAATGACAACTGGTCAGAGTCAACTGGGTGGAAGCTACCATCGGTCAAAGTTACCTTCAAACCTGTCATTGGGAAGCCACCGAGTACACCATTTGACAAGCAGTCAGCGAAGCCCTTCTGTACTGATGGGATGAATTCCTTAGGAACGTTACCACCCTTAACCTCGTTGATGAACTGCAAGTCGCCCTCCTTGTAATCCTCGTCCTTAGGACCGATGGTTACATCGATACAAGCGAACTTACCACGACCACCAGACTGCTTCTTGTAAGTCTCACGGCTCTGAGCTGTCTTAGTGATAGCCTCCTTATAGTTAACCTGAGGCTTACCCTGGTTACACTCAACCTTGAACTCACGCTTCAAACGGTCGATGATGATATCCAAGTGGAGCTCACCCATACCAGAGATGATAGTCTGACCGCTCTGCTCGTCAGTACGAACTGTGAAGGTTGGATCCTCCTCAGCCAACTTAGCAAGACCGTTATCCATCTTAGCGATGTCTGCCTGGCTCTTTGGCTCAACTGCGATAGAAATCACAGTATCAGGGAATGTCATAGACTCCAATACGATTGGGTGATCCTCATCACAGAGTGTATCACCTGTACGGATATCCTTGAAACCTACACCTGCACCGATATCACCAGCGTCGATAGACTCCATTGGAATTTCCTGCTTAGAGTTCATCTGGAACAGACGGCTGATACGCTCGCGCTTGCCAGAACGTGGGTTGTAAACGTAAGAACCAGCAACAACCTTACCTGAGTAAACACGGAAGAATACCAAGCGGCCCATGAATGGGTCGGTAGCAATCTTAAATGCGAGAGCAGATGTTGGCTCATCCTCAGAAGGCTTACGATCCTCTTCCTCCTCAGTATCAGGGTTAGTACCGATGATATTTGGAGTATCCATTGGTGAAGGCAAGAATGCACATACATAGTCGAGCAATGGCTGAACACCCTTGTTCTTGTATGAAGAACCGAGCAACATTGGGCAGCACTCCATAGCACAGCAACCCTTGCGGATAGCAGCGAGGAGCTTCTCCTCTGGAATATCCTTACCATCGAGGTAAAGCTCCATAACCTCGTCATCGAAGTTAGCAGCACCCTCGAGGAGCTTATCACGCCACTCAGCAGCCTCATCAGCCAAGTCAGCAGGAATATCCTCTACATCATACTCAGCACCCATAGTCTCATCGTGCCAGAGAATAGCCTTCATCTTGATCAGGTCAACTACACCCTTGAAGTTCTCCTCAGCACCAATAGGAATCTGAATAGCAATAGGATTAGCACCCAAGATATCCTTCATCTGCTGTACTGTCTCAAAGAAGTTAGCACCAGAACGGTCCATCTTGTTTACATAACCGATACGAGGTACATTGTACTTGTCAGCCTGGCGCCATACTGTCTCTGACTGTGGCTGTACACCGTCAGCTGCAGAATATGTAGCAACAGCACCATCGAGTACACGGAGTGAACGTTCAACCTCAGCAGTGAAGTCAACGTGTCCCGGAGTATCGATCAAGTTGATCTTATAAGACTTACCGAGATAGTTCCAGTTACAAGTTGTAGCTGCAGAAGTGATAGTAATACCACGCTCCTGCTCCTGGGCCATCCAGTCCATTGTAGCAGCACCATCGTGTACCTCACCGATCTTATGAGTCTTACCTGTGTAGAACAAGATACGCTCAGATGTTGTTGTCTTACCGGCATCGATGTGCGCCATGATACCGATGTTACGTGTCAAATGTAAATCGCGATTTGCCATTTTCTTTTAAACCTATTTTATAAATTAAATTAGAATCTGAAGTGAGCAAATGCACGGTTAGCCTCAGCCATACGATGCATATCCTCCTTGCGCTTGAATGCGCCACCCTGGTTGTTGTAAGCATCCATAATCTCTGCAGCGAGCTTATCTGCCATAGTCTTACCACCACGCTTGCGAGCGAAGATAATAAGATTCTTCATAGAGATACTCTCCTTGCGATCAGGACGAATTTCTGTAGGAACCTGGAAGGTTGCACCACCAATACGGCGGCTCTTAACCTCAACCTGTGGAGTAATATTGTCGAGAGCCTGCTTCCAAATCTCAAGTGCAGACTTCTCCTCGTTAGCCATCTTAGCCTTTACGGTATCGAGTGCATTGTAGAAAATCTCATAAGATGTATTCTTCTTACCATCATACATCAAATGATTTACGAATTTAGAGACCTTCTGGTCATTGAAGACTGGATCTGGGAGGATCACTCTCTTCTTTGGTTTTGCTTTTCTCATTTTTTAATCGAAAAAATTTAAATTCTGCATGGGGCTGTATATCGTTCTTCAACACTCGCACCCGAGTATTTACTCAACCTGTTACTTCTCCAGCAAAACGTTTAATAAAATAATCTTTTTACCTAAACTCTCGACCTTCTCCGACCGTGAGTTTTCGGATTTCTTTTAATTTTGTCCGGATTAGAATTACTTCTTTGCCTTTGGACGCTTAGCACCGTACTTAGAACGACGCTGTGTGCGGTTTGCAACACCTGCGGTATCAAGAGTACCACGAACGATGTGATAACGTACACCTGGGAGGTCCTTAACACGACCACCGCGAACCAACACGATTGAGTGCTCCTGCAAGTTGTGACCCTCTCCTGGGATGTAAGAGTTAACCTCCTTAGAGTTTGTCAAACGAACACGGGCAACCTTACGCATTGCCGAATT
Organism: Prevotella sp. TF12-30; assembly: GCF_003436715.1. Lineage (NCBI taxonomy): Bacteria > Pseudomonadati > Bacteroidota > Bacteroidia > Bacteroidales > Prevotellaceae > Prevotella > Prevotella sp. TF12-30. Next base: position 30,311 of record NZ_QSQJ01000014.1, read on the forward strand.
AGGCTTCTTTGGAGTTGTTGTGTAAACACGAACACAAACACCACGACGCTGAGGACATGAATCCAAAGCTGGTGACTTGCTCTTGTCTACCAATACTCGTCTGCCTTTTCTTACTAACTGTGAAATAGTAGGCATAATTTTACTTTTTAATTTATTATTTTATTTTTATTATTGTCTTATTTCCGTATAAGCCACCACCTTATGGGGCTTTTCGGGGTGCAAAGTTACGACTTTTTCGGCAAACTACCTAAATATTAAGGAGACTTTTAAAAAACGAGGGCTAGTTTTAACTTTATATAACTATTAAAAACAAATATTATAAAGAAAAAGCGGCTTTTAGCAGGAAATTTAGTCTTAGTATGTATGTGGTTATGCATTAAGCCTCACCTTTTGGTGTGCCAAATGGAGCGATAGTACGCTCTGGCTCGTCTGCCAACTTAATCTTACCGAAAGCCTGCTCGTAGTTATAAACATTGCTCTGCAATGCCTGGAGCAAACGCTTGGCATGCTCAGGTGCCATGATGACACGGCTCTTGATCTGAGGTGCTGGCATTCCTGGAAGTGCACATGCGAAATCCAAGATGAAGTCTGAACTAGAATGAGTAATCAGTGCCAAGTTAGAGTATGTACCCTCTGCTACTTCTGGGCTGATGCCCATCTGGAACTGATTCTGCTGCTGTTGATTATTCTTATTTTCTTCCATAATTTTATTAAGTTAATAGGATTAAACTTTAAATGATAGTGCAAATTTACACATAATATCTGAAAAAAAAGAATAATTTGCCAATTATTTTGTGTTAAAAGTCCTTTCACACTAAAATGCTTCTAATACAAAGACATAAGCTTAGTGTGAAAGGACTTTTGAAATACAATTTCTTTTTTATCTGAAGAACCGGTCTATCAGAAACGGCTCTTTTCTGCATTACCAGCACCAGAACCCTTATACTTTCTATGACCAGAATTGAATTTATAGACCACCCTGACACCAATTTCACGGGCACTATTATAACTATCCTTCGTCAAGGTTGCATGGTCGCCATACATGGTCCATTGGTCTTTCTGACTTCTGAAGATATCATCAGCATAGAAATTAACAGTCAAGGCTTCATCAAAGAATGTCTTAACCATTCGCATAGAGGCAAAATAACCAGAGCGATACCTGCGGAAGGCATTATAGGATGTAGTATTGGCATGAAGGGTCACCCATGAAGTCCAAGTGGAGCTCAACTTAAACTGGTTGTTCCATGTAATACCCAAGGCAGGCTTCGACAAACCACGAGGGGCACCATATTTTTCTGCATCAAAGAAAGGCTTCTGAAAGAAGACTTGCCATGTAGGCTGATACCAATCGAACTTGGGAGCAGCTATGACATACGCTGTCATCGTCTGCTTGCTGGAAAAGTTCACATTCCTCATGAAGGCTATATCCTGATGATTATAAAGGGTAACATACCAGATGATGGGATTGTCCTCATACAGATACTCCACACCAAACGAAATCCAGTTGCACATCACATCCAATGAAACATCATGAGCAATGGTAGGACGAAGATAAGGATCGCCACCTTCATACATATAGCGATTATCATACTGCACCTCATTGCGCAAGGAACTATAAGAAGGACGCTTTGTCTTGCAGGTATATGCCAGAGATGCAGCCCATGGTTCCTTATTCCATGACAGGGTCAGGTTGGGAAACCAATTGCTATAATTCCTGCTAGGCTCTTCTTCATACTTTCCGAAAGAATAATACTTGGCAGACACATACTCGTATCTCAATCCTGCATCCATTGAAAACGAGCCTAAAGGATATGAAAAGGCAAGAAATCCCGACCAATTATTTTCCTTCATATCGGTAGAAGCATCCGCCACAATGCCTTCAGCATTGCTATACTCTCCGCTACTGTGGGTATGGCTCACTTCGCTTCCTAACTCCAACTGCCCCTTGGCTATGGGATAAGAAAGAACCAGTTTGCCTGCAAGCAACTGATTATGGCGGCGACTCGCAGTATGGATTTCCCGATTTTCCAATACGGTAGCCTCTTCTGTTTCCAACATATCCCGCCCAGTTTTTTGCCAGAGATAGGTTCCATTAAAATCTACTCCCAGTTTATTGACCTTTCCCACATAGTAAGCATTCAACTCATGGGTAGGACCACCTATATCATCGGCCAATACTTTCTGTTTGATGATATCCACAGGTTGTCCCTCATTAAATATTTCCTGCTGTCCATCAGCATGCCCTTTCGCATAGGGTTCGCATTCTAAATCATAAGAAGCACCGATAGAGTTTTCATCATTGAGGTCATAATTGAAACCAAAGTTTACTTCTCCCATTGTATTGCGATAGGATAAGGGATCATACTGGTTTACGGTAACATTCTTCGTTCCTTCAATATGCTGAATTAGCGAAGTAGCCTCCTTATGCCCTCTTGTATATCCCCAAAGAGACCCAAACAAGTTGAGCTTTTCACTCTGATAATTGAGACTAAGCTGTTCTGACGCTCCCAGATATCCATTATACCATACCATGGAATTCAAGGATTCACTCACCCCTTCGCCCTGCTTCTTGACGGTTCGGATACGTATGACAGAGCTAACCGTGGCATCATATCTGGCACCAGGCGAAGTAATGATTTCCACATTCTTGATGGCATCAGACTTCAGGCGCTGCAATTCCCTGGAATCTCTCACCTGCTTATTGTTGATATATATAATAGGTGTACCCTTGCCATAAACGCTGATGACATCGGTACTACTTACATTGATGCGAGGTAATTGTCGGAGTACATCAACGGCATCTCCTACTTTTGACAAATCAGAATGCTGTATGTCTATGAGCATTCCTTCACGTCCCATCTTGAAAGAAGGCAATTTCGCCTTCACCGTAACACCATTGATATGCATGGTACTCTCCTTCAACACCACATTTCCGACTTTTCCCACATTATATATATTATATAAGGTGTGATAACCCACGCAACTTACTTTGGCGAGAACCTTCTTCATGCCACAAGGTATCACGAAATTGCCGCTGGCATTGGTCACACCACCTGTGAGAAAGGAAGAATCCCTGGGATTGAGCAAAGCCACATTGGCAAACTCCACTGGTCGATGACGTTCATCAATCACCCGTCCCATCAATTTAGTAGGTTCCTTTTGGGTACATTCCACGAATATCAAGCTATCCTCTATCGTAGCCTTCATCGGATAAAATCCAAAGACCCGCCCCAAAGCTTCCTGCAAATCGAGATTACGGAAAGAGGTAGTAACGGTGAAATCTTCCAGTTCATTATAGATAAAACTGATTTTATATCGACGGGTAGCCTTGTCTAAATCCTTCAGAACTTCAGACATGGAACGGTTGTTATAGCTTCGAGAGATGCGCTGTCCAAACGATGCCTGTACCAACAGACACATCAGGAAAGCGAACATATATTTCTTCATATTTTTTATATTGATTTGATACATATTACAAATAAGCCAACTTGCAAACAGACCTATCAGCGACAGGATTATTCTACAACAAGTTGCTCATTGTCCAAAGAGAGAATTATCTGTTGTGAATGATTCAATTCATCCACTACACTCTGCAGACTGTTCTCGCTGTTCCATTCATAATAGAAACGAAGCTGCTTGGCTTCCTGGTTCTGGAACACAATCTTCACTCCATAATACTCTGCCATTTCTCCGAGCATCGTTTCTAAGGAAACATTGTCGAAAGTCTTATGCACAATTTCCTTTTTGACATCAGTTGACGTAGCTTTATCACTGACAACAGCAGTATTTGTAAAGGATGCTACTTTTACCTGAGACGTATCCCCTGCCGATGTTTCTTCTACCTGACGATACGAACTGAATGTATGAATGGCAGCAAAGGCGATACCAGACAGCAAACATACACCAATAAAGGAAGCTGCTAGTTTGTGCCAATCAAAACGGGACTTCACTACCGGATGTTGTTCTGCAAACAATTGCCATTCCTTATCTACATCCAAATCTTTCTCCGTCGCTTCCTTATCAAAAGCCATACGCATCTCCATCATTGTGAGATAGGTCTGGCGAGATTCCTCATCTTGAAGAATCTCCTTAATCTGAGACTCAGAATAATGCTCTGGGTGCTCAATCATGTCGATTATCTGTGTTAACTTATCCATTGTTCTTGGGATTAAAATGTTCTTTTATTCGTTTGATGCCTTGAGCAAGATGCTTATAGACGGCAGCCTCACTGATGCCTAACTCTTCAGAGATATCACGATAAGTGAGCTTTTGGCAATAATGCATATTGACTACCCGACGTGTTTGGAGCGTCAATTCCCGGTCTATAAAACGAAGCATCTGATCAGCCTTGCTCATCTCATGGTCTATCTCGCGAATGATTCGGTTTTCATCATGCACGATATCTACCGTATGATCCACCTTAAGACCAGCCTTGACCTTTTCATGAAGGGTCATCTTTCTGAGAGAATTCAAACATCGGTTTCGAGTAAGAACGACAAAGTAACCTTCCGTACTATTGGGCGGAATCCGCAGCTTTCCACTAAGCATATCTGCAAAAATATCGCTCACCACATCCCTTGCGGTCTCTTCATCCCCTAGAATCATCCTCGAAACGAGAAACATCCTTGAATAATGCTGGCGAAAAAGTTGTTCTATCTTTTCCATTTCTATTTTTATCTGTATTGTTTATCCCAAGAACACATCAAGGTATCAAATTCCCAACCCCAAAAGAAGAAAAAATATTAAAAAGTTGATTTGATATCATCAACAGGCAGGCAATATCAAGAAAAGAGCCATAGATGATGACTCACCTATGGCTCTTATACCTTATTATATATATGTTACTCTACCCTACAGATTAGTCCACGATTGGAGAATCTGCATAGTCGAGTACATTCTTTCTGTTAGCCTGCATGCGCTCGTACTCTTCCTTAGAACCAACAACAAGCTTCTCCCACTGGCGGAGACCGGTACCTGCTGGAATCAAGTGACCGCAGATAACATTCTCCTTCATTCCCTCAAGGTAATCTACCTTACCACGAATAGCAGCCTCGTTCAAGACCTTAGTGGTCTCCTGGAAGGAAGCGGCACTCATGAAGCTCTTAGTACCAAGAGCGGCACGGGTAATACCCTGGAGAATCTGAGTAGATGTTGCAGCTACGGCATCACGAACCTGAACAAGCTTCATATCGCGACGCTTCAATGCTGAGTTCTCATCACGCAACTTACGGGCTGTGATGATCTGACCAGGCTTGAGCTCAGTGCTATCACCAGCATTGGTAACAACCTTCTTACCCCAGATACGGTCATTCTCCTCAGCGAAGTCGAGCTTATCAACCAACTCCTGCTCCAAGAATGTAGTATCACCTGGATCATCGATACGAACCTTACGCATCATCTGACGAACAACCACCTCGAAGTGCTTATCGTTGATAGCCACACCCTGGAGACGGTAAACGTCCTGGATCTGGTTAACGATGTACTCCTGAACAGCGGTAGGACCCATAATAGCGAGGATATCGCCTGGAGTTACACTACCATCAGAAAGAGGAGTACCAGCACGTACGGCATCATGCTCCTGTACCAGGATCTGCTTAGAGAGTGATACGAGATACTTCTTCTGGTCGCCAGTCTTAGAGGTTACGATGATCTCACGGTTACCACGCTTTACCTTACCCATAGTTACCTCACCATCGATTTCAGATACGACAGCTGGGTTAGATGGGTTACGAGCCTCAAGAAGCTCGGTTACACGTGGAAGACCACCGGTGATATCACCAGCACCACCTACGGCACGAGGAATCTTAACCAAGACCTCACCAGTCTTAATAGTCTGACCATCCTCTACAACGAGGTGACCACCTACAGGGAAGTTATATGTACCAACAATCTCACCGTTTGCATCAATAACATCACAAGAAGGAACCATCGCCTTATTCTTAGAATCGGTGATGATCTTCTCCTCCAAACCAGTAGTCTCATCGACCTCGGCACGGTAGGTCTGATCCTTCTGAACGTCGTTGAACTTCAAGGTACCAGCGTACTGGCTGACGATAACGGCGTTGAATGGGTCCCAACGAGCAATCACAGTATCCTTCTCAACAATCTCACCCTCCTTGTGATACAAAGAAGAACCATAAGGTACATTCAATGTAGCAAGAACGATGTTTGTATTTGGATCAACGAAACGGATTTCAGCCAAGTGGCTTACTACCTTCTCGCACTTGATATCGTTGCCTTCCTCATCTTCCTCTACGAATGGAACAGTGCTCAACTCATCAAACTCGATGCGAGACTTGTTCTTCGCAGCAATCTTAGCATTGGCAGCAGCGTTAGACGCAATACCACCGGCGTGGAAGGTACGGAGAGTAAGCTGAGTACCAGGCTCACCGATAGCCTGTGCAGCAATGACACCCACAGCCTCACCGAGCTGAACCATACGAGCTGTAGCCAAGTTACGGCCGTAACACTTCATGCAGACACCCTTCTTGCTCTCACAAGTGAGTACTGAACGGATCTCAACGCTCTCGATTGGAGACTCATCGATGATCTTAGCCTTAGCCTCTGTGATTTCCTCACCAGACTTAACGATCAACTCACCTGTTGTAGGGTGGATGATATCGTGTACAGATACACGACCCAAGATACGCTCATAGAGAGAAGAGATAATCTCATCACCATTCTTCAAAGCGGTGCAAACCAAGCCACGCAAGGTACCGCAATCCTCCTGAGTAATGATGACATCATGAGATACGTCAACAAGACGACGAGTCAAGTAACCAGCATCGGCAGTCTTCATCGCGGTATCAGCAAGACCCTTACGAGCACCGTGAGAAGCGATAAAGTACTCCAACACAGACATACCCTCCTTAAAGTTAGAAAGGATAGGGTTCTCAATAATCTGCGCACCTTCTGCACCAGCCTTCTGAGGCTTAGCCATCAAACCACGCATACCAGACAACTGCTTAATCTGATCCTTAGAACCACGGGCTCCAGAGTCAAGCATCATGTAAACGGCGTTGAATCCCTGATCAGCCTCAGTCATCTCCTTCATCAGGATATTACCCAAATCGGTATTTACGTGAGTCCACGCATCGATAACCTGGTTGTAACGCTCCTTGTTGGTGATGAAACCCATATTATAGTTGTTGGTGATTTCCTCAACCTCCTTGCGACCACGCTCAACAATCTCCTCCTTCTCAGGTGGGATGATGATATCGCCAAGGTTGAATGACAAACCAGCAACGTATGCCATACGATAACCCAGGTTCTTGATACCATCGAGGAAGGCACAAGCCTCTGCCATACCAACAGCCTTGATTACATTAGAAATCAAGCCACGGAGTGTCTTCTTAGAGATAACGTCGTTGAAGAAGCCTACCTCATCTGGGATGATACCATTCACGATAACACGACCTACAGAGGTCTCAATCATACGCTTCTGGATTTTACCATCAACCAAGTCGTCAACGATTACCTTAACCAAAGCATGGAGATCACAACGACCCTCATTACGAGCGATCAAAGCCTCCTCAGGGCCATAGAATGTCAAGCCCTCGCCCTTAGCACCTGGACGAATCTTTGTAATATAGTAGAGACCAAGCACCATATCCTGAGAAGGAACGGTGATAGGCGCACCATTAGCAGGGTTCAAAATGTTGTGGCTCTGGAGCATCAGGATCTGAGTCTCCAAGATAGCCTCGTTGCTCAATGGAAGGTGAACAGCCATCTGGTCACCATCGAAGTCGGCATTGAACGCTGTACATGCCAATGGGTGCAACTGGATAGCCTTACCCTCGATCATCTTAGGCTGGAATGCCTGGATACCGAGACGGTGAAGTGTAGGGGCACGGTTCAACATAACCGGATGACCCTTCATCACATTCTCCAGAATATCCCAGATAACTGGCTCACGACGATCAACAATCTTCTTGGCACTCTTGACAGTCTTTACGATACCACGCTCAATCAACTTACGGATGATGAATGGTTTGTAAAGCTCTGCAGCCATCAACTTAGGAAGACCGCACTCGCCCATCTTCAACTCAGGACCTACAACGATTACCGAACGAGCAGAGTAGTCAACACGCTTACCCAACAAGTTCTGACGGAAACGTCCCTGCTTACCCTTCAAAGAATCTGAGAGAGACTTCAACGGACGATTGCTCTCGCTCTTTACAGCAGAGCTCTTGCGTGAGTTGTCGAACAAGCTGTCAACAGCCTCCTGCAACATACGCTTCTCGTTACGGAGGATCACCTCAGGAGCCTTGATCTCAACCAATCGCTTCAAACGGTTGTTACGGATGATTACACGACGATAGAGATCATTCAAGTCTGATGTTGCAAAACGACCACCATCCAGTGGTACCAAAGGACGAAGCTCTGGAGGAGTAACAGGAATGATCTTCATCACCATCCACTCAGGCTTGTTGATTCCCTTGCTGGCACGGAAGCCCTCTACTACGTTCAAGCGCTTCAATGCCTCAGTCTTGCGCTGCTGGCTAGAGTCATTGTTAGCACGATCGCGGAGCTCGTATGACAAAGAGTCGAGATCCACATTCTGCAACAACTGATAGATAGCCTCGGCACCCATCTTGGCAACGAACTTATTAGGATCTGTATCTTCCAGACGCTCGTTATCACCATTTGGGTCGTACTGATCAAGAATAGCCATGTACTCGTCCTCTGACAAGAGGTCGAGCTTATGAGAACCATTCAGCTCAATGCCGTCTGCATCAGTCTTACCCTCGAGAATACCAGGCTGGATCACTACATACTTCTCGTAGTAGATAACAGCATCAAGCTTCTTGGTTGGCATACCGAGAAGGTAACCAATCTTGTTAGGGAGAGAACGGAAGTACCAGATGTGAGCCACTGGTACAACAAGCTCGATGTGACCAGAACGCTCACGACGAACCTTCTTCTCTGTAACCTCTACACCGCATCGGTCGCAGACGATTCCCTTATAACGGATACGCTTGTACTTGCCGCAGGCGCACTCATAGTCCTTGGTAGGACCAAAAATGCGCTCGCAGAAGAGACCATCACGCTCCGGCTTATATGTTCGATAATTAATGGTTTCAGGCTTAGTAACCTCACCATACGAATTTTCCAGGATCTCCTCTGGTGAAGCGAGACCGATGGTAATCTTCGTAAAATTATTCTTTACCTTTGTATCTTTTTTGAAAGCCATGTTTCTATATCTTAATTAGGGGTTCTCAAAATTAATCAAGTTTGATGCTCAAGCCAAGGCCGCGAAGTTCGTGGAGCAATACGTTGAGTGACTCAGGAATACCTGGTGTAGGCATTGGATCACCCTTCACGATTGCCTCGTATGCCTTGCTACGTCCTACAACATCATCTGACTTGATGGTCAGAATCTCCTGCAATACGTGGCTAGCACCGAATGCCTCGATGGCCCAAACCTCCATCTCTCCGAATCGCTGACCACCAAACTGTGCCTTACCACCAAGTGGCTGCTGAGTAATCAGAGAGTAAGGACCGATAGAACGTGCGTGCATCTTATCCTCTACCATGTGACCCAACTTCAAGAAGTAAGTCATACCTACGGTAGCTGGCTGGTCGAACTGCTCACCAGTCTCACCATCATAAAGGTAAGTAGAGCAGAAACGTGGAAGACCTGCCTTGTCTGTCCATACAGAGAGGTCCTCAAGATGAGCACCATCGAAGATAGGAGTAGCAAACTTAACACCCAACTTCTTACCTGCAGCACCCAGGATACACTCGAAGATCTGACCAAGGTTCATTCGAGAAGGCACACCCAATGGGTTCAATACCATATCTACTGGACGACCATCTGCCATGAATGGCATATCCTCAAGGCGTACTACCTTAGAAACGATACCCTTGTTACCGTGACGACCAGCAAGCTTATCACCTACCTGGATCTTACGCTTCTTAGCGATATAAACCTTAGCCATCTGGAGAATTCCTGATGGAAGTTCATCACCGATAGTGATAGCAAACTTGCGACGCTTCAACTCAGCATCGAGCTGCTTATACTTGCGGATATAGTTCATGATCAGGCGCTGAATCAATGTATTGGTATGATCATCCTCTGTCCAACCATTAGACTGTACGCCATCATACTCCAGGTTCTTCAAAGCTGTTGTTGTGAACTTGCTACCCTTGGTGATAATCTCAGCACCAGAGTAATCCTTCACACCCTGAGAAGTCTTGCCCTCAGTCAAGGTGAGCAACTTATCAACCAAGATATCCTTCAAGTCATCGCCCTTTGCCTCGTACTCCTCATCAATCTTGGCAAGGATAATCTTATCCTGTTTCTTAGACTCACGAGTCTTAACGGCACGAGAGAACAACTTCTTGTCGATAACAACACCACTCAATGATGGGTTAGCCTTCAATGAAGAATCCTTCACATCACCAGCCTTATCACCGAAGATGGCGCGAAGCAGCTTCTCTTCTGGAGAAGGATCGCTCTCACCCTTAGGTGAAATCTTACCAATCATGATATCGCCTGGCTCGATACGAGCACCAACGCGAACAATACCGTTATCATCAAGATCCTTGGTAGCTTCCTCGCTGACATTAGGAATATCAGAAGTGAACTCCTCAACACCACGCTTGGTCTCACGTACATCGAGTGAATACTCATCAACATGAACAGATGTCAAAACATCATCGCGAACCATACGCTCTGAGATAACGACAGCATCCTCATAGTTGTAACCCTTCCAAGGAATGTAAGCTACGAGCAAGTTACGGCCCAAAGCCAACTCACCATTCTCGGTAGCATAACCCTCAGTCAGGATATCACCCTTCGTAACACGCTGACCCTTGTTACAGATAGGACGCAAGTCGATGGTCATATTCTGGTTGGTACGGCGGAACTTAGGAATGCGGTACTCCTTCAAGGCAGGCTCGAAGCTTACGAACTCATCATCCTCAGTACGATCGTAGAGGATACGGATGGTTGTAGCATCTACATACTCTATAACACCCTCACCCTCTGCAGTAATCATGGTACGAGAATCCTCGCACACCTGTTTCTCAAGACCAGTACCTACGATAGGTGCATCATTGTGAAGCAATGGAACTGCCTGGCGCATCATGTTACATCCCATCAATGCACGGTGACCATCATCGTGCTCCAAGAATGGAATCAAACCTGCTGAAACAGATGCAATCTGCTGTGGGGAAACATCCACATAGTCAACCTCTGAAGGTGGAACAACTGGATAATCAGCATCCTGACGGCACTTAACTACGTCGCGGATAAATGCACCATCTTCTGTCAAAGGAGCATTACCCTGACCGATGATCTTAGCCTCCTCATCCTCAGCTGTCAAGTAAACAACATCATCGTTGTTCATATCAACCTTGCTATCGTTCACCTTACGGTAAGGAGTTACGATAAAGCCGAGGTCATTGATCTTTGCATACATACAGAGTGAAGAAATCAAACCGATGTTTGGACCTTCAGGACTCTCAATAGGACAAAGACGACCATAGTGAGTATAGTGTACGTCTCGAACCTCGAAACCAGCACGCTCACGAGACAAACCTCCAGGACCAAGGGCAGAAAGACGACGCTTATGGGTTACCTCAGCCAATGGGTTAGTCTGGTCCATGAACTGTGACAATGGGTTGGTACCAAAGAATGAGTTGATAACGCTAGAGATGGTCTTGGCATTGATCAAATCTGTTGGTGTGAACACCTCATTGTCGCGTACATTCATACGCTCACGGATAGTGCGGCTCATACGTGCCAAACCGATAGAGAACTGGTTAGCCAGCTGCTCGCCTACGGTACGAACACGACGGTTAGACAAGTGGTCGATATCATCGACAGTAGCACTTGAGTTGATGAGCTGAATCAAATATTTGATAATCTCGATGATGTCATCCTTAGTCAAAACGCGGACATCAACATCGGTATCGAGACCTAATTTCTTATTAATACGGTAACGACCAACCTCACCCAAGTCATAACGCTTGTCAGAGAAGAACAAGTTCTGGAAAACTTCACGTGCACTTGCATCATCAGCAGGATCTGCATTACGCAACTGGCGATAGATGTAGTTCACAGCCTCTTTCTCAGAGTTACTTGGGTCCTTGGCCAAAGTATTGAAGATGATTGTGTACTTGCTGGCAGCATCTACATCCTTATGCAAAAGCACAGAAGCAGCACCACTCTCTACAATGTCCTCAATATTGTCGGCAGTAAGCTCGGTCTCACGCTCCATGATCACCTCGTTACGCTCGATAGATACAACTTCACCAGTATCCTCATCAACGAAGTCCTCATTCCAGCTCTTCAAGACACGAGCAGCCAACTTGCGACCGATAGCAGCCTTCATATTCTTCTTGTTCACCTTCACCTCTTCAGCGAGATCGAAAATCTGGAGAATATCCTTATCCTGCTCATAACCGATGGCACGGAGCAATGTAGTAACAGGCAACTTCTTCTTACGGTCGATGTAAGCATACATCACATTGTTGATGTCAGTAGCAAACTCAATCCAGCTACCCTTGAATGGGATGATACGTGCAGAATAAAGCACAGTACCATTGGCATGAACACCCTGTCCGAAGAACACACCAGGTGAACGGTGCAACTGAGAAACAACAACGCGCTCAGCACCGTTGATGACGAATGTACCATTATCAGTCATGTAAGGGATTGTACCCAAGAATACATCCTGGATAAAAGTACCGAAGTCCTCATGATCAGGATCAGTACAATACAGTTTCATCTTAGCCTTCAAAGGTACGCTATATGTAAGACCACGCTCCAAGCACTCATCGATGGTGTAGCGAGGAGGGTCAATATAGTAATCCAAGAACTCAAGAACGAAATTATTACGAGTATCGGTGATAGGGAAGTTCTCAGAGAACACCTTATACAAACCGTCATTCTTGCGTTCCTCAGGCGGAGTATCCAACTGTAAGAAGTCCTTAAAAGACTTTAACTGCACATCGAGAAAATCCGGATATGGATACGGATTATGCACGCTGGCAAAATTTACTCTGTTATCAACAATTTTTGTAGCCATTAGAAGTTATTAAATGGGGGTTTTATTAACATGATAATAAAAGACACAAAAAGGTTAGGACTCGCCTACTAGGAGAATCCTAACCATTATGTAAGAGATGTAATTAATCTAATTACTTGAGCTCTACCTTAGCACCAGCCTCTTCGATAGCCTTCTTAAGGTTCTCAGCCTCGTCCTTAGATACACCCTCCTTGATTGTAGAAGGAGCACCGTCTACGAGATCCTTAGCCTCTTTCAAACCGAGACCACAAGCCTCCTTAACTGCCTTAACAACCTGGAGCTTAGCGCCACCAACCTCAGCGAGGACTACGTCGAAAGAAGACTTCTCCTCAGCTGCAGCTGCACCACCAGCAGCAGGACCAGCAGCTACAGCTACAGCTGCAGCAGCAGGCTCGATGCCATACTCGTCCTTGAGGACTGTTGCCAACTCATTAACTTCCTTAACAGTAAGATTTACTAACTCTTCTGCAATAGCTTTGATATCTGCCATTTTATTCTAAAAATTTTATTTGTTTATACTATTAATATATGAAATGTTGTATTTACTCAGGACGCTCGCCCAAAGTCTTAAGCACACCGTGAATAGTGTTGCCTCCTGACTGAAGAGCAGAAAGAACGTTCTGTGCTGGAGACTGGAGCAAAGCAACAATCTCTGCGATAACCTCGTTCTTGCTCTTGAGAGCTACGAGTTCAGCGAGCTTGTCAGCGCCTACATAGAAGCTTTCCTCAGCGTATGCTGCCTTCAATGCTGGAACGCCTTCCTTCTCGTATTCCTTCAACAACTTAGCTGGTACGTTAGCTGTATTTGTGAACAATACTGCAGTAGTACCCTTCAAGCTGCCATAAAGCTCAGAGAAATCGATGTCTGAAGCCTCGAATGCCTTGTGGAGCAAGGTGTTCTTAACAACAACCATCTTAATCTCACTCTTAAAGCACTTGCGACGGAGATTGCTAGTCTTCTCAGCGTCCAATCCTGTAACATCTACAAGATAGAAGTGAGGGAATTCCTGAATCTTCTGTCCAAGTTCGGTGATGATAGTATCTTTAACTTCTTTCTTCATTTTACAAAACTTTTAGAGTTATTCAACTGATTTAGGATCAATCTTGATACCCTTACTCATAGTGCTTGAAATAAAGATACTCTTGATATATGTACCTTTAGCAGCAGCAGGCTTCAACTTGATAACTGTATTGATGAACTCCTTAGCATTTCCGTAGATCTGCTCAGGTGTCATGCTGACCTTGCCGATTGATGTGTGGATAATACCAGCCTTATCAACCTTGAAGTCAATCTTACCTTGTTTAACTTCCTTAACTGCCTTAGCAACATCCATAGTTACAGTACCACTCTTAGGGTTAGGCATCAATCCACGAGGACCGAGAACACGACCCAAAGGACCAATCTTACCCATGCAAGATGGCATTGTGATGATGACATCAATATCTGTCCAACCACCCTTAATCTTCTCAACATACTCGTCGAGACCTACGTAGTCAGCGCCTGCTTCCTTAGCAGCAGCTTCCTGATCAGGAGTACAGAGTGCGAGCACACGAGTAACCTTACCGGTACCGTTTGGCAATGAAACAACGCCACGAACCATCTGGTTAGCCTTACGTGGGTCAACACCTAAACGTACATCGACATCGAGAGATGCGTCAAACTTGGTAGTAGTAATCTCCTTTACCAACTCTGCAGCCTCTTTCAAAGTGTACATCTTCCCTGCTTCAACCTTATCAGCTACTGATTTTTGATTTTTTGTCAGTTTACTCATTTTTCTAATTGAAGTTTTAAATTATTTACCAGGGAAGTCTCCCTTTACAGTAATACCCATACTTCTTGCAGTACCAGCGATGAGCTTCATAGCTGACTCTACAGTGAAGCAGTTCAAGTCCTTCATCTTATCCTCAGCGATTACCTTTACCTGATCCCAAGTAAGAGAAGCAACCTTCTGACGATTAGGCTGAGCAGAACCACTCTTGATCTTAGCAGCCTCTTTCAACTGTACTGCAGCAGGAGGAGTCTTGATTACGAAATCGAACGACTTGTCAGTGTAATATGTAATAACAACTGGCAATACCTTACCTGCCTTGTCCTGGGTACGGGCGTTGAACTCCTTGCAGAATCCCATGATATTAATACCTTTAGAACCCAATGCAGGTCCTACTGGAGGTGAAGGATTTGCAGCGCCACCTTTAATCTGTAATTTGATTAATCCAGCAACTTCTTTAGCCATTTTTTTGTTAATATTTAAAATTGAAACTTATAAAAGGACATCAAGTTCTCGTAACAGAGCCTTATTCCTTTTCTACTTGCATAAAACCTAATTCCAATGGAGTTTTACGTCCAAAGATCTTAACCGTAACTTTCAGCTTGCGCTTCTCCAAGTTAACCTCTTCAATAACGCCGCTAAAGCCACTAAATGGACCTTCCATTACCTTAACAGTATCATTAACCAAGTAAGGACAATCGAGATTCTCCTCAAACTCAGTCTCTTCTACAGTACCGAGCATACGATTGATATCGCGCTGTGGTACAGGAGTTGGTTCATCCAAACCACCAAGGAAACCTAAAACATTAGGCATGAAACGCAGAGTATGCGCAACATCGCCCTTCAGTCTAGCTTCTACAAAAACATAACCAGGAAGAGAAACCTTTTCTTTAACGACTCTCTTACCGTTACGTACAGATGCATGCTTCTCGAGTGGTATTAACACCTGAGAAACATTTGCTGCAAGTAAATCATTGTGCTTCATCTCAGCTTCGATGTATTCCTTCACCTTAGCCTCCTTGCCGCTTACGGCCTTCAGCACATACCATTTATTTCCTGTGTCTGCCATTTCCTCTAAAAATTAACCTGGATAAACTACACCCATAAAGGCTTTGAATACAGAATCCATCGCGAACACCACCAATGCAATGACTAGGGAAGCAGATAATACAACCATTGCACTATGAGTTAGTTCGGCACGTGATGGCCAAGTAGTCTTATGCGCAAGTTCATCGTAACATGCCTTGCAATAACTTACTATTTTATTCATATTATCTTCTATTTAGCACGGGTTGAAGGGCTCGAACCCTCGACACCTGGTTTTGGAGACCAGTGCTCTACCAACTGAGCTAAACCCGTAAGTTGACTTCCGCCTCCGCAGAAGCGGAAGTCATATATAGTAAATCTAGATAATTCTAAAATTACTTAACATCGTCGAGAAGTGCTGTAATCTGACCAGAACCTACTGTACGACCACCCTCACGGATAGCGAAACGGAGACCCTCGTTCAAAGCAACCTTGTAGATCAACTCTACCTCAATCTCTACGTTATCACCAGGCATTACCATCTCAACTCCCTCTGGAAGCTTGATCTCACCTGTACAGTCCATAGTACGGAGATAGAACTGAGGACGATACTTGTTACCGAATGGTGTATGACGACCACCTTCTTCCTTCTTCAATACATAGATAGAAGCCTTGAAGTGATCGTGAGGAGTAATAGCACCTGGGTGTACAACTACCATACCACGCTTAACCTCTGCCTTATCAATACCACGGAGAAGCAAACCTACGTTATCACCTGCCTCACCCTCAGCGAGAACCTTACGGAACATCTCAACACCAGTGATGACAGACTTCTTATCCTCACCAAGACCGAGCAACTGAACCTCGTCACCTACCTTGCAACGACCAGTCTCGATACGACCAGTAGCAACAGTACCACGACCTGTGATTGAGAATACATCCTCGATAGGCATCAAGAATGGCTTGTCAACCTCACGCTCAGGCTCCTGAATCCACTCGTCAACAACGTCCATCAAATTCTCTACAGACTTAACCCACTTCTCAACGCCGTTCAAAGCACCGAGAGCAGAACCGCGTACGATTGGAGTATCCTCCTCATAACCATACTGCTCGAGGATCTCATGAAGCTCCATCTCAACGAGCTCAAGCATCTCCTCATCGTCAACCATATCACACTTGTTCAAGAAAACAACCAAGCGAGGAACGTTTACCTGACGTGCAAGAAGTACGTGCTCACGTGTCTGTGGCATAGGACCATCAGTAGCAGCACAAACCAAGATAGCACCATCCATCTGAGCAGCACCAGTAACCATGTTCTTTACATAGTCAGCGTGTCCAGGACAGTCAACGTGTGCATAGTGACGCTTTGCTGTCTCATACTCGATGTGAGCAGAGTTGATAGTGATACCACGCTCTTTCTCCTCAGGAGCATTATCAATCTGATCGAATGACTTAACTGCCTCAGATGTACCGAGCTTCTCATTCAATACCTTAGAGATAGCTGCAGTAAGAGTAGTCTTACCATGGTCAACATGACCAATTGTACCAATGTTTACATGCGGTTTGGTACGCACGAATTCTTCTTTAGCCATAGCTTTTTCTTTTTATTTATATAAATGAATAATCAATTAATTAATATATTGTCTCCACGTTTTCTACTTCTCACTTTCGCTTGAAGTAGAGCTGTAACTGAGAGTTGAACTCAGGACCTCTTCCTTACCAAGGAAGTGCTCTACCACTGAGCTATTACAGCATTTCAACATTGAGCGGAAAACGGGGCTCAAACCCGCGACCCCCAGCTTGGAAGGCTAGTGCTCTATCAACTGAGCTATTTCCGCTTATCAAAGAAAGTGGGTAGTGATGGATTCGAACCACCGAAGGCATAGCCAGCAGATTTACAGTCTGCCCCATTTGGCCACTCTGGTAACTACCCATGGTCTTTCTTTTTCTGAGCCTCTTGTCGGATTCGAACCAACGACCCCGAGATTACAAATCACGTGCTCTGGCCAACTGAGCTAAAGAGGCAATCTTTACAGCCGCAATGCGACTAAGTTTTCGACCTATCGGAAAACGGCTGCAAAGATACAACTATTTTTTCATTCCACCAAATTTTTCGGAATATTTTTTATCGATTTCTTGTTTTTTCTTTAAATTTGGTCAATTGAACCTTCATTGAGTCCACTGCTTGGTCAATTCCTTCCTCAAAAGTATCGCATGTCTTCTCAACGAACAATGTCGTTCCAGGGACAGCAACTTCAAGGTGAACTTCCTTATTAAGAGCGGTAGCAGGCTTAACGACCTTTAATTGCACCTCTACTTTCTGTATATCTTCATAAGTTTTCTCCAACTTGGCGACTTTCTTTTCGATAAACGCCTGTAACTTCTCGGTAGCGTCGAAATGAATCGACTGAATCTTAATTTCCATAGTGACCTCCAATTTTAAAAAGGTTACGCCCTAGGATGGGCAATATTATAAACTCGTTTTAATTGCTCGAACGTAGTATGCGTATAAATCTCGGTTGTCGAGAGATTCGCATGTCCAAGCAGCTTTTTCAAACTTTCAATTCCTACGTGATGATTCAGCATTGCCGTAGCAAACGAATGTCTCAACACATGAGGACTTTTTTTCTTCAACGAGCAAACCCTTGCGAGGTTCGTTCTCACGATATCCCTGACCTTTGCAGGCTGCATCCTTTCACCTTTATCAGAAAGAAAGAATGCCGGAGAAGAAGCTTCAACGCTTGCATCTCTCAACTTAAGATATTCGCGGAGCGTATTTTTAAGCTCGTCACCGAATGGCACTATTCTCTGTTTGTTTCCCTTACCCGTTATCTTGATCTCCGAATTCACGAAGCTAACATCGCAGTCATCCAGATTCACGAGTTCCGACAATCGCATCCCGGTTTCATAGAACGTTATAATTATGGTACGCGCACGTACATTATTATAATCATCGCCCCACGCCTGCCTATCCAGAAGTTCATCCATCTCACTTTCCTTAACGAATTGTGGAAGAGGTTTCTCTTTTTTAGGCCCCTTGATGCTATATACGGGATCAGACTCAACATAATGTCTTGTCAAAGCAAACCGGTAGAAGGTTTTCAGAGCACTGAGCCGACGTTCGACCGTTGCAGCTGAGTTTCCCTTATCCATCATGCTTTCCATCCAATTCCGAACCATGTCAGAATCGACGGTCTCCCAAGAGAACGAATCAGACAAGCCTTTAGCAAACTTCTCGAAGTGCATCAGATCATCCCGATAGCTTTCTACTGTCCGCGGCGACCTGTTCAGCTCACTGCATAAGTATTCCAAGAACTTGTCTATATTCAACATAACAGTTGTAGTTTTTGTTATTCGGCAACGAAATTACGAAAATATTTCGAAACCACCAAATATTTTGAGGATTTTTTACTTTTAATGCTCTCTTCTTGGACTTTTGCTTCCAATAAGAGAGCATTTTCATCCTCTACCGAGGATAATATTATTCCTCGTTAGCGCGCAACTGCTGTACGTAGATGGCGTGTTCCATCTTGAGACGCTTCAAAACAGATGGCTTGTCGTACTGCTGACGAGCACGCAACTCCTTAACAACACCTGTCTTTTCAAACTTTCTCTTAAACTTCTTGAGAGCTCTCTCGATGTTCTCACCGTCCTTAACTGGTACAATAATCATTTTTTTGCTTTTTAATTTATTATGTTAAACTTATGTTATTTCTAGCGAAATGGGCATAATGCCACAAATTGCGGGTGCAAAATTACATCTTATTTTTCAGAAAACCAAGATTTTAGGCATTTTTTTGCTCTAAAACCTTTATTTTATGGCTTTTGTAGCATTTTTCAGCCATTTTTTCTCTTCTTCATCGAGATAAGGAGCCAATCTTGCATACACTTCAGCATGATAATCATTGAGCCATGCAATCTCTTCCGGCAAGAGCATCTCTACATCTATCGGAGTGGTGTCGATCGGACAGAGGGTAAGGGATTCTATCTGCAGGAACTTACCGAATTCTGTCTCCTTATAATCTTGAATCAGTACGGTATTCTCGATTCTCACGCCGAACTTTCCAGCAAGATAGAGTCCTGGCTCATCTGTCAGCGTCATTCCTGCACGGAGAGGTGCTGGCATATATTCCATACGAACCTGATGAGGGCCCTCATGCACATTCAGATAAGAACCTACACCATGTCCGGTACCGTGCAGGAAGTTCAGGCCTTCTCTCCACATGCATTCTCTGGCAAGCGCATCCAACTGAGTACCAGAAGCTCCATCCGGGAATTTTGCCAGCTCCAGCTGGATGTGTCCCTTGAGCACCAAGGTGTAGATATGCTTCATCTCGTCTGTTACTGGACCAAGAGCGATGGTACGGGTGATGTCTGTAGTTGCATCCTGATACTGGGCTCCAGAATCCAGCAGAAGGAATCCTTCCGGCTTGAGCGGAATATCGGTCTCCGGAGATGCCTCGTAATGCACGATAGCTCCATGCTCCTGATAACCTGCTATTGTATCAAACGAGATGTCGCGGAACAAATCCTGCTCAGCACGCAATGCTGTCAACTTCTTATCGATGGAAATCTCGGTTTCACCTCCAGCTTCCACAGCAGGGAGCAGCCATTTCAGGAACTTGACCATTGCCACACCATCACGTACCATCGCTCGGCGATAGCCAGCAATTTCAGCTTCACTCTTCACAGCCTTCATAGCTGGGATTGGAGAGTTCTGGGAAATGATCTCCTGACATTTCACGGTTTTCCAAAGATGATAACTGGTTTCATTGCCACCCAGGAGAATATTATATTCTGCATACTGCTTCAATCCCTCTTCCACCTTATTATAATTATATACAGAGATACCAGCTTCCTGAAGATAAGCACGAATCTCACCTGTAAGCTTAGCCTCATCTACAAAAAGCGACACCTTATCAGATGCAATCAGAAGATAACTAACGAATACCGGATTGCAATGCACATCCGTACCACGCAAGTTCAAGGTCCAGGCTATATCATCGAGTGCAGACACCAGCATACCATCAGCATGAACACCTCGCAAAGCCTTTCTGACTCGAGCTATCTTAGAAACGGCTGTCTCACCGGCAAAACCCATAGGCTGAATCTCCACCGGATTTTCCGGAATAGCAGGACGATTTTTCCATATCTCCTTCAATGGATCAAAATTAGTGCGCAAGGTAATACCACCCTCCTTACGCAAATCAGATATAAGTGCCGAGGTCATTGCGTATGAGTTGACCATACCATCCAGTCCGACCTCTGGAGATGCAACATCTGCCAATTCCTTTCCCAGCCATTCAGCAACAGTAGGAGTTCCAGGAATTTTGAGCTTCATTAATTGGAACTCAGTTCCATCCAACTGTTCTTCTGCCGCAAGGAAGTAGCGGGAGTCTGTCCACAATGCAGCAGAGTTCATGGTTACCACAGCGGTACCAGCCGATCCGTTGAATCCGGAGATCCAAGCTCTGCCGAGCCAATGGTCTGCCACATACTCACTCTGATGAGCATCCGTACTAGGGAAGATAAAGGCAGCCAGATGTTCACGCTTCATCACTTCCCTCAAGCTAGCTAATCTTAGATTGATTTCGTTCATAATTGCCAAGTATTGATAATAACATATTCGATTTTCATGCCATTTACCGCCTCCAGAGCAGAGGAAATAACGGCATTTTGCTAATTAGAGATTACAAAGATACTAATTTTAAGAATTAATCACAAATTTAAGCGTAAAATAATGCACGATTTACATTACTTTTTATTAATTTTGCGGTCGGAAAGCTAAAAGTGCGAGATTTACGGTCTTTTTAACCGATAGCAATCCCAAAAAGCAAGGGCTGCGACCAGGTGCCGTCTACCCTAACAAGAAATTTATAAACACTTAAATAAAAAATTGTAGTTATGGAATTTTTAACAAATGACAAGCTCGTTATCGTCGGTGCAGGCGGTATGATTGGTTCTAACATGGTTCAGAGCGCTTTGATGCTCGGTCTTACTCCAAACATCTGTCTTTATGATATCTTCGAGCCAGGTGTACATGGTGTATTCGATGAGATTCAGCAGTGCGCATTCCCAGGTGCAAACATTACTTATACAGTAAATCCAGAGGAAGCTTTCACTGGTGCTAAGTACATCATCTCTTCTGGTGGTGCTCCTCGTAAGGAGGGTATGACTCGTGAGGACCTTCTCAAGGGTAACTGCAAGATCGCTGCTGAGTTCGGTGACAATATCAAGAAGTACTGCCCTGAGGTTGAGCACGTAGTTGTTATCTTCAACCCAGCTGACGTTACAGCTTTGACAGCTCTTATCCACTCTGGTTTGAAGCCAAATCAGTTGACTTCACTCGCAGCTCTCGACTCTACTCGTTTGCAGCAGGCTTTGGCTCTCGAGTTCGGTGTACAGCAGGATAAGGTTACTGGCGCTCACACTTACGGTGGTCACGGCGAGCAGATGGCAGTATTTGCTTCTCAGGTTAAGGTTGACGGCAAGCCATTGGCAGAGATGGGTCTTTCTGACGAGCGTTGGGAGGAGATCAAGCACCACACAGTACAGGGTGGTTCTAACATCATCAAGCTCCGTGGTCGTTCTTCATTCCAGAGCCCAGCTTACAATGCAGTTAAGATGATCGAGGCTGCTATGGGTGGCGAGAAGTTCACATTGCCAGCAGGTTGCTACGTTAATTGCGACAAGTGCGGCTTCAAGAACGTAATGATGGCTATGCCTACTACTATCGACAAGACTGGTGTTCACTTCACAGAGCCTACAGGTACAGAGGAAGAGCTCGCTAGCCTCGCTAAGTCTTACGAGCACCTTTGCAAGATGCGCGATGAGATCGTAGAGCTTGGCATCGTTCCTCCAGTAGCTGAGTGGAAAGAGATGAACCCTAACTTGTAATTCTCCACTTCGGATTTTTAGAAGTTAACTCGATAAGGGCTGAATCGTGAAAATGCTTCATGATTCAGCCTTTTTTGATTTTCATTTTTCCTGCCTTCAGCAACTTTATCCGCAAATACGCCATAAAGTTACACTTTTCTGTAAATCGGGTTATACGACTTTGGCATTATTTTTGTAATTTTGCAAACAGAAATAACAAATAAGAAAGGATAATAGATAATTATGGAACAGATAAAGAACAAATCATTCGGAGGCGAGCGCCCTCTCTTCGGTGCTCACGATGTACGCCTGGAGAACATCACAATTACAGATGGCGAGTCGGGCATCAAGTGCTGCAAGAACATAGAATGCCACCATTCCAAGTTTTATGGCAAATACCCTTGGTGGCATGTGGATGGCTCCCTCATCACAGACTGCTACTTCGCCCCAGAGAGCCGTTCGGCCATCTGGTATAGTGATAATATGGTGATGAAAGACTGCACCATCGATGGTCCTAAGTTCTTCCGCGAAATGAAGAACCTGGAATTGGAGAATGTCAACATCACCGATGCAGACGAGACTTTCTGGAAGGTAGATGGTCTGAAACTGAAGAACGTAAAGCTTCACGACGGCACCTATCCATTCATGTTTTCCAAGAACATCTACATAGATGGATTGGAGAGCGACTCCAAGTATGTATTCCAATACTGCAGCAACGTAGAGATTCACCATGCCAAGATTACAACCAAGGATAGTTTCTGGGAGTGCGAGAATGTGACGGTTTATGATTCAGAACTGAATGGCGAGTATCTTGCCTGGCACAGCAAGAACATCAAGTTCGTACGTTGCCACATCAGCGGCGAACAGCCACTCTGCTATATGGACCATGTCACACTCGAAGACTGCACCTTTGACAAGGAATGCGACCGCGCCTTTGAGGATTGCATGAACATCAATGCACACATCAAGGGAAGCATCACCAATATCAAGAACCCTATTTCAGGAAGAATTGAGGCAGACGAAGTGGGAAGCGTAACCTACACAGAGTTTGCCAAGGCGCCTAAGGGAGCATGTGAGATCATCGACCATTCGAAATAGCAGAAGCATTCATTGCGATTCTGTATTCCCTTAAACAAAATAAGCATTGCCATTAAGGAGAATTGTTCTTAGTATTAAGAGAAATCTCCGTTCATAAACGTTGAACGGACATTCAAAAGCGTTGAACGGAGATTTTGATGAAGGAAAAGGAGATTTATCCTACGAGCAATGAAGAAATAACATAGATAGAAAACAAATATGAAATACAATTTTGATGAAATCATCGAACGCCGCGGTACCAATTCCTATAAATGGGATCTGGTAAAGGAAGACGGCGTTATTCCGATGTGGGTAGCAGACATGGATTTCCAGACCGCTCCCTGCATCATCGAAGCTCTGCAGAAGCGTGTAGCTCACGGCATCTTCGGCTACACCCTCGTACCTGATTCTTACTACGAGGCAATCATCAACTGGTTCTCCCGCCGCCACCAGTGGAAGATAGAGAAAGACTGGATTCTCTATACTTCGGGCGTAGTACCAGCCATCTCCAGCTGCCTGAAGGCTATCTGCATGCCAGGCGAGAAGGTTTTGGTGCAGACTCCTGTGTATAACTGCTTCTTCTCCTGTATCAAGAACAGCGGCTGCGAAGTGGAAGAAAATGAATTGAAGCGTGTGGGTAACTGTACCTACGAGATAGATTTTGAGGATTTCGAGCGAAAGTGTGCTGACGAGAAGACCACTGCCTTCATTCTCTGCAACCCTCACAACCCAGCCGGTAGAGTATGGAAGAAAGAGGAACTGGAACGAATGAACGACATCTGCCTCAAGCATAACGTGAAGATTATCGCCGATGAAATCCACTGCGAGCTCGTCATGCCTGGCTATCACTACACTCCATTTGCCAGCATCAGCGAAGCTTGCCGTGACAACTGCGTGGTACTGAACTCACCTTCAAAGTCATTCAATATTGCCGGACTCCAGATTGCCAACATCATCTGTCCGGATGCAGCATTGCGCCGCCGCATCAACCGTGCCATCAACATCAACGAAGTATGCGATGTCAATCCATTCGGTGTCATCGCTCTCCAGGCTGCCTACAACGAGGGTGAGGAATGGCTCGACGAACTGAACCAATATCTCTACGAGAACTATCAGGCAGTAAAGGAATTCTTCAATTCTGAGTTGCCGCAGGTTCGCGTTACCCGTCTTGAGGGCACTTATCTGGTTTGGCTCGATATCCTGCCATTCGAGTTATCAAGCGACGAGGCTTACGAGAAACTGATGAATGACGGCAAGGTTTTCGTCAACAGTGGTACGATGTATGGCAGAAAGGCTGGTCAGGGCTACCTGCGCCTCAACATCGCCTGTCCTCGCAAGACCCTGATGCAGGGTTTGATTCGCATTGCACGAGTTCTCAGCCAGTATATGGATGAAGAGGATTTGAGCGGATGCCCTGCATAATGAAGCGAATAAAGAGAAAAGAATTCTAAATACAATGTTTAAAACAAGATAATATGGAAAATGAAGTTTTAAAAGCCATTAAGGAGAGAAGAAGCATTCGTCGCTTCAAGGCTGACCAGATTACCGACGAGGAGTTGAAGACAGTTTTGGAAGCTGGCACTTGGGCAGCTACCGGTCATGGCACTCAGGAGCCATTCATCATAGCAGTTCAGAATCCTGAGATTTGCGCACAGCTTCGCAAGATGAACGCAGACATCATGGGTGTAGAGAGTGATCCATACTACGGAGCGCCAACCATCGTCATCGTCCTGGCTCCAGAAAGTAATGTGAACGGAGTAAAAGACGGCAGCCTCATCTTGGGCAATATGATGCTTGCAGCCCACTCCATCGGTCTTTCTTCCTGCTGGATCAACCGTGAAGACGGTATGTTCGCATCAGAGGAAGGCAAGAAGTTGATGAAGGATTGGAATCTTCCTGAAGGTTTGATGGGAGTAGGAGCCCTGGCTTTGGGTTATGCTTCTGCACATCCTCATACCGTAATGCCCCGCAAGGAGGATTACTACCGCATCATCAAATAGAAAAAGCATAATACAAGCATGGAATGAAACAAATAGAATTCTATGCCAAACATCAAAAAAGGTCTCATGATTTTCAAAAACCATGAGACCTTTTATATATTATAATGTAACCTTAGCCAAAACCTTGTCTGTGGCTCCCGAAAGGCTCGCTACGAAAGCACCAGCCTCATCGCCAGCCTGCTTCAGGAAAGCTTCATCGTTCATCAGCTTGCTCATCAAGCCCTCAAAATCCTCATAGTCGTTGATTTCAAAACCGCCACCCGACTTCAGCAAGCCCTGAGCTTCCTGGAATTTCTTGTTGTTCGGACCAAAGATAACCGACATATTCCATACAGCGGCCTCCAGGGTATTATGAATACCCACACCGAAACCACCGCCGATATAAGCCACATCACCATAATTATACATGCTGCTCAGCAATCCGAAGCAATCGATAATCAGCACATCAGCCTTGGCTGCCTCCTCAGGAGTAGTCTGCGTATAGCGCACCACCTTCTTATCCTTCAAGAGAGAAAGAATCAACTTCAGATGCTCCTCGGCAATCACATGAGGCGCAATCAGCAGTCGCCAGTCCTTATGCTCATTGAAGAAGCGGATGAAGATTTCCTCATCTGGAGGCCATGAACTACCTGCCACGAAGACCTTATAATCCGGACGAGTTGTTTTTTCTGAAGAAACATCAGAAGAAACCGAAGCTTTTTCTGCCGAAATAGCCACCCCGCTTCTGAAAGCCTCGCAGATAGGCAGATGTTTAGCCGCCTGCTTAATCTGGAGCACACGGTCGAAACGAGTATCTCCTACCACATCCACATCCTTGATTCCGATGCTCTCCAGCAATCTCTTGCTTTCCTCGTTCTGCACGAAGAAACGGGTGAAGCATTTCAGAACATTCGCATAACTCCTGCCATACCACTTGAAGAATACCTGATCCTCGCGGAAGATACTGCTCACACTATAGGTAGGAATGTTGCGATGCTTCAGAATATGAAGGAAATTAGACCAGAACTCATACTTGATGAAGAAAGCCATCACAGGGCGTACCAGGCGAAGGAAACGGATAGCATTCAGACGGGTATCCACAGGCATATAGCAGATGATGTCGGCACCCTCATAGTTCTTGCGCACCTCATAACCCGAAGGAGAATAGAAGGTGAGCAAAATCTTATACTGAGGATAATCCTTACGAATACGCTCCATCAACGGACGTCCCTGCTCGAACTCACCGAGCGATGCTGCATGAAACCAAATGTACTTAGCGTTAGGATCCACCTTCTGCTTCAATATCTTGAAAGCTTCACGCTCGCCACGCCACATCTTGCGTACCTTTTCATTAAACAGACTGGCGATGGCTATGCCCAATAGGACGAAATATATTACGATATTATAGATCATGATATTACTTTTATTGGTTAGTATCTATAAATACGTGAACTCTCTGAGGAACATTCAGCCCGACGGCAAAAGTTCCTCAGAGAGATGTTTATTGTGAATTAACCCAAAACTTCGATAGCCTTGCGAAGGCGACGCAAAGTCTCCTCCTTACCGAGGAAGGCAGAGATGTCGAACATACCTGGACCCTTGCCCTCTCCTACGAGAGTCAGGCGGAAGGCATTCATTACATCACCGAGCTTATAGCCCTTGTCCTCTACCCACTTCAATACGACAGGCTCCTGACCCTCGATAGAGAAGTCCTCGATGCCCTCGAGAACCTCAGCGAGTTCAGTCATCTGCTGAGCAGAATACTCCTTCCAGCGCTTCTTGGCAGTCTTGGCATCATACTCTGTAGGAGGAATAAAGAAGAATGAGCACAATGGCCACAACTCATAGACGAAGTTCACACGGTCCTTCATCATGTGTACCACCTGCTTTACTCTATCCAAAGTCTCCTCTACACCATTGTTAGCCACGATAGGTGCAAAGAGGTTGGCAATCTCATCATCACTCTTCATGAGAATGTACTCATGGTTGAACCAGATGCCTTTCTTGAAGTCGAACTTGGCACCAGCCTTGGAACAGCGGGAGATATCGAAAGCCTTCACCAACTCATCGAGAGAGAAGATTTCCTGCTCCGTACCAGGGTTCCAGCCGAGGAGCGCCAGGAAGTTGACTACAGCCTCTGGGAAGTAGCCACTCTCACGATAGCCTGAAGAAACCTCACCGGTCTTAGGGTCGTGCCACTCCAATGGGAATACAGGGAAACCGAGGCGGTCACCATCACGCTTGCTCAACTTACCCTTACCCTCTGGCTTGAGAAGCAAAGGAAGGTGTGCGAAGCGAGGCATAGTATCCTCCCAACCGAAAGCCTGATAAAGGAGAACGTGCAATGGGGCACTAGGCAACCACTCCTCACCACGAATCACGTGAGAGATTTCCATCAAGTGGTCGTCCACGATGTTTGCCAAGTGATAAGTTGGCAATTCATCTGCACTCTTATAGAGCACCTTGTCATCCAGGATATCACTCATCACCTTCACGTCGCCACGAATCATATCGTTGACATGAATTTCCTGTCCAGGTTCAATCTTGAAACGTACTGTATATTGCTTACCGTCTGCGATGAGCTGATCTACCTCCTCCTTGGAAAGGGTGAGAGAGTTGCGCATCTGCATACGGGTATGAGCATCGTACTGGAAATTCTGAATCTCAGCACGCTTAGCTTCCAGCTCCTCTGGAGTATCGAAAGCGATGTATGCCTTACCATTGTCCAAAAGCTGCTGTACATATTTCTTATAGATATCACGACGCTCGCTCTGACGATAAGGACCATGCTCGCCACCGAAACTCACACCCTCATCAAACTGGATACCGAGCCACTTGAAAGATTCCAGGATATATTCCTCGGCTCCTGGTACGAAACGATGAGAGTCTGTATCCTCGATACGGAACACAAGCTCACCACCATGCTGGCGAGCAAACAAATAATTATAAAGGGCGGTACGGACACCACCAATGTGCAGTGCTCCCGTTGGACTTGGGGCAAAACGCACTCTTACTTTTCTATCTGCCATGTCTTATTTTATAGCTATTTTTGAATTTTTCTGCAAATTTACAGTTTTTTTTGCGATTATAATAGTTTTTTTTCGTATTTTCGCACTGTAAAAAGGAATTAATGGGAGAAATGCTGATTTTTTGCTCAATATTTGAGAAAATGAGCAGCTTTTTAGCCCAAAAACGTCACAAACCATAAAGCGTAACAAACATGAGTATATTCAACAATCTCGAGGAGAATTATTGGCGCAACCTGATCACCAAGACCATTCTCGTTATCTTTACAGTTGCCATCATTGTCTGGTTTTTGCCACGCAATGAGGGCAGACAGTTCCGTTACGATGTGGGAAAACCTTGGATGTACGGTTCAGTGATTGCCACCTTCGACTTCCCGATCTACAAGACCGACGAAGCCATCAAGCACGAGCAGGATTCGCTGCTGCGGCAATTCCAGCCGTATTACACCGTGAACACCAATGTCGGCAATGAACAGATCAAGCGTTTTCTCCACGACTTCAGCCAGGGCATTCCAGGACTTCCGAAGGAATACGTGGAACTCATAGCCAACCAGCTGAAGCAGGTTTATCAGACGGGCATTGTCAGCACGCCTGAATATAACCGTATCTACAAGGATTCTACCAGTATGATACGCATCATCAGCGGCAAGAACGCCAAGAGCTTTCCTATCGGTAACTTCTACTCTACCATTGCCGCCTATGAGCACATCTTCTTTGATGAGAAAATATCAGCACAGCGGCAGATTCTCTCCCGCTGCAATCTCAACGACTATGTGGAACCCAACCTTATATATGATAAGGAACGATCGGAGGCAGAACGAACAGACTTGCTGAGCAGCATACCGCTGGCAAGCGGTATGGTGATGAGCGGACAGAAAATCATCGACCGAGGCGAAGTAATCAATGATTATACTTACCGAGTGCTTACCTCTTTCGACAAGGAGACGAAGCGCCGAAGTTCTACAGAGGACGAGCTTACCACCACCATCATCGGCCAGGCACTCTTCGTACTGATTCTCGTGATGATGTTTACCTTTTATCTCACGCTCTTCCGCAAAGACTACTTCGACAAGCCACGCAGCATCACCATGCTCTATGCGATGATTACGCTGTTCCCAATCTTTGTGTCACTCATCATGAAGCACAATTTCTTCAGCGTATATATCATCCCATTTGCCATGGCACCTATCTTTGTGCGCGTCTTTATGGATTCACGAACGGCTTTCATCACGCATGCCACGATGATTCTCATCTGTGCGGCAGCTGTGAAATACCAATATGAATTCATCATCGTGCAGCTGGTTTCCGGCTTGGTTGCGATTTACAGTCTGCGCGAATTATCCAAGCGCTCGCAGATATTCTTCACTGCCCTCCTGGTTGCCATCAGTACCACTGTGGTATATGTGGCCCTCCAGCTGATGCAAGACAATCAGGTGTTCAATATCGACCGCAGCATGTACACCTATTCCACCATCAATGGAATCTTCCTGCTGCTCGCCTATCCACTGATGTACATCATCGAGAAGACGTTTGGTTTCACTTCTAATGTCACACTCTTCGAGTTGTCCAACACCAACAAGGGGCTGCTGCGCAACCTGAGCGAGATTGCTCCTGGTACATTTCAGCACTCCATCACCGTAGGTAATCTGGCAGCGGAGATAGCCAACCGTATTGAGGCAAACAGTCTGCTGGTACGTACCGGAGCACTCTATCACGATATCGGCAAGATGACAAACCCGGTATTCTTTACGGAGAACCAGGCAGGAGTGAATCCACACGACCAGCTGAGTGATCTGGAAAGTGCCCAGATCATCATCAGTCACGTAACAGAAGGACTGAAGATGGCAGAAAAGGTAGGTTTGCCGGGTATTATCAAGGACTTCATCACTACTCACCACGGCTCAGGTATTGCCAAATTCTTCTATGTAAACTATTGCAATGCCCATCCTACGGAAATAGTAGATAAGTCACTGTTCCAATATCCGGGACCCAATCCGTTTACCCGAGAGCAGGCTATCCTGATGATGGCGGATACAGTAGAAGCAGCTTCCCGCTCACTGAATGAATATACGGAAGAAAGTATCAGTAATCTGGTAAACAAGCTCATCGATGGACAGGTGGCAGATGGATTCTTCAAGGAATGCCCGATTACCTTCCGTGACATTGCACTTGCCAAGCTGGTGCTTATCGATCGTCTGAAGGCGATTTATCATACCCGCATCTCCTATCCTCACATGAATGTGAAGGAGAATCAAAGCATGAAAAAGGAGGAAGAAGCTCCTCAAGCTGAAACCGACTCACAAAAGCCTTGAAAACAGCTCACTTTTCAAGGTTTCTAAACTTACTATAAAAGCTTTCAAATGGCCCAAGAAGCTGCACAGAACTTAAAGTCTGTGCAGATTCTTGGGCTATTTACGTTAATATACATTAAATCTTATCCAGACATTAAGGCAAAATAGAACATTATAGTTACCTTTGCGGACGTTTTTATTTAATATTATTAAGATGAAGAAACTAAAATTAGTTAGTTTAGCCATTGCGATGGCCTGTGCAACGCCTTCTTTGGCAGGTGGTTTGCTCACTAACACCAATCAGCACGTTGCATTCAACAGAATGATGAGCCGTGAGGCTTCAATTGGTATTGACGGCGTTTACTACAATCCAGCCGGCGTTGTATTCATGGGTGAAGGAAAGCATCTTGCCATCAACTGGCAGTTGGCTTACCAGACACGTAGCATTGAAAATGATTATCCATTGTTCACCAACAATGTGAACAATCCTACTACTCCACGCGAGTTCAAGGGTAAGGCGTTTGCACCTGTTATCCCTTCTTTCCAGTATGCTTATAATAAAGGCAGATGGTCACTCCAGGCAGGTTTCGCCCTCACTGGTGGCGGTGGAAAGTGTACTTTCGACGATGGACTGGGCTCTTTCGAGAAGATTGTAGCTGAGACAGCTTTGGCAGCTTGCCAGTTGGCTGGTGCTGTAGACCAGGTTGCAGCACAGTATGGTGTACCAGCTGTTTTCACTAGCGACAAGAGTTTCGGTAAGGAAGGCAAGTATAGCTACAACAGTTATATGCATGGTCGCCAGTACTACTATGGTCTCTCTCTGGGTGCCGCTTATAAGTTCAGCGACAACTTCAGTGCATTCGCAGGCGTACGTGGTGTCTATGCTTCTACCAACTATTATGGATATGTAGAGAACATCAAGGTTGGCGCAATGCCTCTCTATATGGTACTCGACCCTACCAAGAAAACAGCAGCTAACATCGAGTTGAGCTGTGACCAGAGCGGTGTGGGCTTCACTCCTATCATCGGCGTGGATTTCAAGACTGGCAAGTGGAACTTCGCTGCCAAGTATGAGTTCAAGACTCGTATCCGCCTGAAGAACAAGTCTGTAAACCAGGTTCCAAGTATCGGTAACCTTCCAGACAACCTCCGCAATGCTTATATTGTTAATGGCGTACCTGAGCAGGCTGCAGATGCTATCATCGGCAACCCAGTTATTCAGGGAGCTATGGGACAGTTGAAGACTCAGTTCGATGCTAAGCTCGAAGAGGCTATCGGTGAATACGCAGATGGCAAGAAGATTGCAGGCGATATTCCTGCTTACCTGGCACTCGGTGTAGGTTACAGCCCTGTAAATGCCGTACGTGTAAACGTTGGTTTCCACTGGTTTGATGACAAGCACGCTACATCATACAACAATCGTCAGGAGAAGTTGGACCGTGGTACCTTGGAGTACAATGCAGGTGTTGAGGTGGATGTCAACAAGAAAATTACCTTGAGTACAGGTTGGCAGAACACTAACTATGGCTTGAGCGATGAGTATATGGACGACAAGTCTTTCGTTGTTGGTTCTAACTCTGCTGCTATCGGCGGTGTTTATCACATCAACAAGAAGATGGATCTGAACGTGGCTTACTTCCACACCTTCTACCAGCACAAGAAGACTTCAGAGAAAGTTCAGCTCAGTGCAAACCAGAGCATCAACTACAACTCAGACTACACACGTAACAACAATGTGTTTGCCGTTGGTCTTGACATCAATTTCTAAAAAGAATTCACATTCTTTTCAAAAGAAAATACATAACTACAATTATAAAGGCTATCCCGCATCATGCAGGATAGCCTTTTCCATTACATAGGATCCACATCATAATATATCTGCAAAGCTCCATACCTCGGATCTTTCGCCATCATCTGCTGGGCATACTTCAGATATTCGCGCACCTTCTTCTGGTCGATACCATTCTCCAGTTTGATGACAATCTTGCGGATATTCATTGTCTTTACACGTGCTACAGCCGGCTTATCCGGTCCGAGTACGCGTTCACCAAACCATCCTCTCAGCGTCTTGCCCAATTCCAGACTAGCCTGCTGGCAGATCTTTTCGTGCTTGTGCTTCAGGAACACATTGATAAGATGGAAGAAAGGCGGATAATGAAACATTCTTCTCTCCTCCAGGATTCCCTTGAAAAGAGAATCATAGTCATTGTGTACTACCTGACTGATGATAGGCAGTGTCGGATTCTTGGTCTGCAGAATCACAAGTCCCCGTTTGCCCTTTCTTCCGGCTCTTCCACTCACCTGCGCCATCATCATGAAAGCATGCTCGTAAGCACGGAAATCAGGATAGTTGAGCATTGAATCAGCATTCAAGATACCTACTACACTCACTTTATCGAAATCCAAGCCCTTGGATATCATCTGCGTACCAATCAGAAGATTTGTCTTTCCCAAAGAGAAATCGGAGATCAGTCGCTCGTAGGCATTTCGGGTACGGGTTGTATCTAAGTCCATTCGGGCGATGCGGGCTTCGGGAAAGATTTCGGAAATCTGGTCTTCGATGCGCTCTGTTCCGATACCCCTGCCCATCAACTCAGTACTGCCACAGTTAGGACATTCTGTAGGAACCGGATAAGTATAACCGCAATAATGGCAGGTCAGGAGATTGATACTCTTATGCAGGGTAAGCGAAACATCACAGTTCTTGCATTTCGGCACCCATCCACATACCTTACATTCTATCATCGGTGCAAATCCCCTTCGGTTCTGGAAGAGGATAGCCTGCTCTCCATTCTTCAGGGCTTCTTTTACAGCCGCCAGGAGCACAGGCGAATAAACACCCGTCATCATCTTGCGATGGCGGAGGTCTTTCACATCCACCACCTGTATCTCAGGCAACTGGATATCCTTGTATCGGGTCTTCAGTTCTACCAATCCATACTTACCCTGCTGGGCATTGTAATAGCTTTCCATCGAAGGCGTAGCCGTTCCCAGAAGTACCTTTGCCTCCGGATACATGTTGGCAAGCACGATGGCTGCACTGCGGGCATGATAGCGTGGAGCCGGATCCTGCTGCTTGAAAGAGGTCTCGTGCTCTTCATCGATGATGACAAGTCCCAGTTTCTGGAAAGGCAGAAAGACTGCGCTTCTTGCTCCCAGAATCACATCATAGGGATGCCCGGAGAGTTGTTTCTGCCAGATTTCCACGCGCTCAGCATCACTATATTTAGAATGATAGATACCGAGCCGGTCGCCAAAGACTTTGTGCAGTCGCTCCATGATCTGAACCGTCAGGGCGATTTCGGGCAGCAGATAGAGCACCTGCCTGTGTTCCTCGATGGCTTTTCTGATAAGATGGATATAGATTTCCGTCTTTCCGCTGGAAGTTACACCATGCAGGAGCACTACGTTTTTCTTCAGCATCTGCATCAGTATCTGATTGTAAGCATCCTGCTGCGGCATAGACAAGGGCTTGATCTGGTCTAGATGCGATTCTCCAGCCGTATTCAATCTACCCACTTCCAACTCGTAGGTAAAGAGGATGCCTCTGTCGATGAGCGCCTTGACCACAGCCGCCGTGCATCTTGCCTCGTTCATCAGCTCTTCCTTCGTCACCTTCTTGATACCTTTTCTAGGCGTATCTCCCTCCAGACTATCCCAATGAGAAAGAGCCAGGAAGGTGGTCAAAGTCTTCGATTGCTTCAGGGCACGCTGCACCATATTGAGCGCCACGTGCAGAGCCTGTTCATTGCGATAACTGCTAGCCAACTCCACATAGAGTTCCATCTTGGGCTTGAATTTCTCTGTAGATTTCATTCCGGCAGGCATGGCTGCATTATATACATCGCCAAGAGGTGACATATAGTAATCGCTGATCCATTGCCAAAGGCGATATTGCTGGGGAAGAAGAGAGGGATAGGAATCAAGAACAGCCTCTATCGGCTTACAGTTGAAATCCGGCTTTTCGGAATGTACATCCGCTACCATGGCAATATATTTCTTGCTTTTTCCTAAGGGAACAAGCACGCGCATACCAGCCACGACTTTCTCTTCCATCCCTTCGGGGACAGAATAAGTAAAGGTGCCGTCGAGCGGAAGAGGCAATATCACATCTACATATCTCATTGTTTCTATCTTCTAATTCTTCTGAATGTTTATCGCATGAAACAGCTACCCAACTGTTCTTTCAAGACATTCGTTCTGCAAAGATAGCAAAAAAAAAGCAGATACCCATCATCAGGTACCTGCTTTTATATATTTTAATGTATCTACTCGAATAGATACAAGCTACAGTAGCTTAGAACCAGTAGCCGAGTGCAATCTGCCAAGAGTTGTTACGGCTCTTGTCCTTTCCTGCATTTGTAACTGCATCAAGGGCCTTAGAGAAGCTAGCATCAGCCGACTTGCCGCAAGCGATATTGTAGTTGGCTGATATCTGAAGATGGTTCAGCAAGGTTACACCAGCACCTACGTTTACGCTGAAGTTTGACTTCTTCAAAGAATAGCTGCTTGTCTCATTCCATGTAAAGTTCTTGTCGCCTACGTTGATACCCCACTGTGGACCAGCAAAGAGGAAAATGTTAGCCAGGCTGCTCAAGCCAAAACCATAACGTACGTTGACAGGAATATTGATAGACTGCTGCTTCACGTTCGCCTGACCGAAGTCACCATTAGTACCTACATACTTAACGTCAGCCTCTTTCTGATCGTACAAAGCTGCAGCATCGAAGCTCAAGCCTACGATAGGCACAGTAACCTTCACCATAGGACCAACAAAGAAACCAGTCTTGTTGGAAGCATCAAATACATCTTCGCTGAAAGACATGCTTGTCACGTTCAAACCACCCTTCAAACCGAACTTAATCTGAGCGTTTGCGCTAGTAGCATACATCATTGCTGCTACCATGAATACAAGTGATAAAATCTTCTTCATTTTCTTACCTTTTTTAATTGTTACTAATTCAATATGTTCACACTATATGTTGAAAACAACATCTCTTTTACTTAATGGCGCTCTCTCCTCAACATCTTAATGGCGCTCTCTTCTCACCGTGACTCTAGCCGAACCGCTGGCAAAAGAGGTTCTGTTTTTAGCTTGCTTTGACTTGACACGGGAAACCTTGCCGGTGTTGGCAGATGCGCTACGCAATCCTGTGCTTCGGCGATTCTTCCTTACACTCCCCTTCACCTCCTTTGCTGCATGGGCAATGCTGTCCAGTAAATCCTTTCGTACCTGATTACCCCAGATATTCTTCTCAAAGGCAACCAGTTCTGACTCGATGCGTTTCTGCTCCTTTGCCATGGCAGAATCCGTGGTACAGTATTGAGAAAGGGTTTGTCCCAACAGATTGTTGGTCTTGTAAATCTTACCCTTATATTGATTTCTGGCAAAGTAATCATCAATGCTCATCACCACGGCATTGTTCAAATTGCTAGTCATCACCTGCTGGCGGGTAAGATAAGGAGCCAGATCATCATATTTCACCCAAAAGAGGGGATACTTGGTTCCACCATCTCCAAAATCATCCTCACGGGTCATGATAGGGCAAAGCGCCAACACCTTGGTATGGAAGGTAGCAGAACGCTGGTCGAAGAAACTGCTCTCCTTGATATAATACGATTTCACCTCACGCGAAGGGATATCGCTGTTGTCTAACTTGATTCTACCATTTGCCTGCTTCTCGTAGTAGATATGATAGTTATCCAGGAAAGACTTCGGATCCACCCGGTCGGCAGCGGCAAAACTCTCATTACCATCCATTCGGTATTGGAATACGGTAATCTTTCCCGTCATCATCAACCTGAAGATGGTGGTAAAGAGATTCATCTGATTCCCCTTTGGCTCTACTGGATAATAGAGCGCAGCATTGGCTTCGCTGTTGAGATCCAGTTCACGGTAGATATCTCTTCTCCAAACCACGTCCTCATCCATCGGGAGAGCAGTAGGAAAGGAGATCTGCGCACGCAGGGTTGGAGTATCGCCATTCTGCTGCGCCGCTTTCTTCTGTGCAGCAGCCTGCCTGCGGGCCTCAGGTTGTGCCCAGATGCCCTGCACCATTCCCAAGAGCAGGAACAAGAACAATATCTTTTTCATTGACTTTGATTTTTAAATTTGAAACTCCGTTATTACTTTACGATAACTTCCATTGCCGAAGGCAGGGTTCGCATGATGCCGTCGGGACCTACAGCTCTGATATGAGAGATGTAGAAACGACGGTTGCGATACAGCTTTCTGAACTCCTCACGCTGTCTGGCCGAGAAACTGGCTCCAGCAGAAGCCAGCGGAATGGCATTACCCATATTGTCGAAGAAGACGGTTTCGAAACCTACTACCTTGAAAGGAATATCCAGAAGTCCATCGTCGATGGCTGCATGAATGCCCGTGGCACCCATCAGATTGGCCTTTGCCAAACCGCCACCTCTGAATCGGTCTGTTCCCATTGCGATATAAGCGGTAGGATCTGGCAATTTTCTGACATGGAAAACAAAAGGCGGCAGCGAGCGAACCTGTCCCTTATCTCTTGCCGTTACATGAATGGTAACATCCCTGCCAACGGTAGATGGAGTCGCCACGAAATGACCATTGCCTTTTGATACGAACGAGCCGCCACTCATAGAGGCAGAGATGGCATTAGCCGGAACACCCGGCACACTGATACTGATAGGATTGGCATAACCTGCATAAAGCACATTCATCAGGTCGGCTGCCACGGTAGCAGAATTCGGAACAGGCAATACGGTATATTTCTGACTGAAGTTACGACGGATTTCCTCACCATCCTTGCCTTTCATCAGAATATAGCCATTAAACTGATGTTCTCCTACCCCACCAGCCGTAAAGCTATATCTACCATCAGCAGCCTGAAGCCGACTGCCATTGACATAGATTTCAGGGCGCTGGGTACTGTCTATAGCCGCCATCACCACCTGTGAGTTGAAGCGCTCACCCGCATAAAGGGTCGTCTTTTCAGGAATCACGAAGGCATTCATCTCACTCACATTCAGTTCCACGAGTTTCACATCCTTCTTCTTCTCATCGCCCTCCCGCGGTTCATCCTGCAAGCTTCTCTTCACCTTCTCCACCAACGACTTTCCCTTGACACCGAGTTCCTCTTCAGTAGGAGTATTCAGTGCCAACATAGCCATCAAGACGACATACATCAGATTGATCATCTTCTGGCGTGGTGAAATCGGTCTTTTCTTTATTGCCATTTATTTTTCTTTTAAGTTTGCGGTCATCGCTGCAATCATACGTGCATAAATGCTGTTCAGTTGTTCTATCTGCTGAGCCATCTTCCGGGTCTGTTCATTGATCTGGTCGATGGTACCAATCTGCTGACTGGCACTTTTCAACTGCATCTCATAAACCTTGGTAATACCGGTAAGCGTGCGGTTCAGGTTTTCCATCTCCTCACTGTCACGAGTCAGACGGGAGCTTTGTTCATTAACCTTGCCAAGGGTATCTACCAGATTCTTCAGTTCATCCACATAGCTGCTCTGCACTTTCTGCATTTCCTCAGAAGCTACCTGCATTTCTGCCAAGGCATCCGGCTGAACTATTGGGGAAGTCTGGTTGGAAACACCAGCAATTGGA
The DNA here is from genome assembly GCF_003436715.1 of Prevotella sp. TF12-30. Taxonomy (NCBI): domain Bacteria; kingdom Pseudomonadati; phylum Bacteroidota; class Bacteroidia; order Bacteroidales; family Prevotellaceae; genus Prevotella; species Prevotella sp. TF12-30. The sequence continues at coordinate 68,986 of NZ_QSQJ01000014.1, forward strand.
GAAGAAGATGCTCCTATGGTAGAAGCAGCCACATTCTTGTCCTGGTATTCTACCTTACCCGTCTCCAGATATTCCTCCGTCACATGAGTAGGAAGCTCTCTGCCATCAGCAGTCTTATCGAAAGGACGGTCGAAAGCAGACAGGAAGAACACGATAATCTCAGTGCCCATTCCCAGGAAGATCATCAGTTTGGCTCCGGGAAGATGCGTCAACGTGAAGAGAGTACCTGCAATAACGATACTCGCACCCCAACTATATGCATAGTTCAGGAAAGTCTGTCCCGGAACACTATCCATCCACTTCTGCAGACGATAGACAATATTATATTTACTATAGTCACCCATTTTGATTATCTCCTATTCTTATTTCTTGATGGTTTCTGCTTGGCACTTGATGTGGTAGCCAGACTTCTTACGCAGCGGAATCCGATATATGAGCGTGGCTGGTTCTGGTATTCCCAAGAGCGCCATGCCGAGCGGATAAAAGATTCCGGGTCTTTCCAGGCCCCCCCTCTTACACTCTTTTTCTTCAACCGGTAAGGATCTTCCTTGGCTGCATTGTATTTCAGGTCAGGATTCAGATCATTCATCGCATCCACTCCTACCTCGGTATAAACGGTACTGGTCCATTCAGCCACATTACCAGCCATATCATAGAGCCCGTTCGAGTTGGGTGAATAAATACCCACCTTACTCGTTATCAGGTTACCATCCTTGGTATAGTTACCCCTATCTGGCTTGAAGTTGGCATAGAAACATCCATCTCCATTCTTTACGTCAGCATTGTCCCAAGGGAACTCACTCTGATTCTTTCCTCTGGCAGCAAACTCCCATTCTGCCTCTGTTGGCAAACGGTAACGCTGCACGAATCTTGCCTCCGGTCCCAAACCTTTCAGAAGGTAGTCGGTACGCCAGGCACAGAAGGCATTCGCCTGCTCCCAGGTGACACCCACAACTGGATAATCGTTGTAGGCAGGATTACTGAAATAGCTTCTCAGATAAGTTTCATTATCTGAGTTGCGGAAATCATTCACCCAGCAAGTTGTATCCGGATAGATATTCACGATATAAGTATTGAGGAAATCCCACGGACCGCTCAACGGGCGGTTGATGGTCTCTCTCACCACTCTACCCTCATCATCATAATAAGCAGTATCCTTTGAAATCATCACTACCTCATCAGGATTTATCTGGATATCTGTATTCAGACTGCGCTCCTGCGGATTGATTCGGTTACGGCGAAGGGCAGCTGCTGTGTAATCATAGATTTCATACTTATAGTTGAGCTGGCGCCAATCAATCAGCTTCTCACCGGTCACCGGATTCACATTGTAGAGACTTTCTATCGCACGCAGTTCATCCTCATTCGGCTTTCTTGGCAAAGGCTTCTTCCAGTTAACCTGCGGAGGAACCGGGTCGCCATTCTTGTCTTCGGTAATCATATAGGTCTCATCACCGGCATAGGCAGGATCGGCAAGACGGGTACGAAGGATGGAATCGCGTACATAAGCAACAAACTGCTTGTACTCAGAGTTCGTAATCTCAGTATCATCCATCCAGAAACCATCTACGGAAACATCCTTACGGGGAGTTTTAGTACCCCATAGAGAATCCTGAGTCTCAAGACCCATCTTCAGGAAGCCACGGTTCACCTTTACCATTCCGTAAGGTGTAGGCTCCACGAACCCTCTTCCGCTTACGCCCACAACTTCTCCTCCTCTACCTGCCATGGAAGTAGATTTGGCACTGAAACAGCCACTCAGGGAGAGCAGTGCTACAAGTGAGCAGAAGAGCCCTAATATTTTCTTCATTTCAATATTCATATTCTTGATGATATACTATAGTATTCTAACACTTTGATGTTTGTTCTTTCCTTTTTTGGCAAAGCTGATCTCTGTCTGGTATCCTATGAAGAGTTCATGGCTACCATTGCCCGCATTCAACTTCGACGTATAGCACTCGTAACTGTACCCAAGCATTACCCCATGAAAAGTACCTCCCAATAGAAAGGTCACGGAATGATCAGGACTGTAGGTGAGTCCACCATACAAATGCTTTCCCTCGTGCTGATATACCAGCCGTCCGGTAACATCGCCTCGCCACGCCGTACCATCATACCTGACAAGAGCAGATGACTTTATAGATAAAAACGGATTTCTCAGTTGAATATTGTATCCACCAGTCAAATAATACGTTGCATCAATCTTAAATTCATTTGATTCACCCAGATTGATCGTAGGAGAGGTAAGATGCTGCCCTGAAAGTCCCACATACCAATTACGATGAATGAAATAGAGACCCATAGCAAAATCCATACCGCTTCCCTCTACATTTGTCGTAGCAAAAGCAGGGTCGCCCGATTCTCCAGCATCCACCTTGCTGCCATCAAAACTCTCACTCAGCATACCTCCCTGCAATCCGAAGCTCATCTTTCCTCCCCATATCTTCTTTCTATAGGCATACTGCAGGCTAAGACGCTGGTGGGTAAAGAGACCAATCTGATCATTCATCAGCGAAACGCCCACACCCTGCTGATGATTGAAAAGCAGGAAAGGCATATCTGCTGCCAGATACATCGTACGGGGATTGTGTTCGAATCCTGCCATATCAAGAGCGTAAGCAGCCGTAACATTCAGTTTTGCCTGCTTACCCACTGCTGCAGGATTGAAGGATGACTCCATGTCGAAATAATGACTGAAGGATGGATCATACTGCGCTCTCGTACAGAGCACGCCTGCCAGCAAAAAACATAATATGATGATTCGTCTTAACACAATGTAATAACGTAAATTATCGCAGAATATTATATATAAGGTGATGATTGAGGAAACATCCGGGCAGATATGAGATGAAAAGGAACAGAAAGAAGATGAAAAAGGCTGTTCTCCTTGTAGAGAACAGCCCTATCATCGACTTTTAATATTCGTCGTCATTCCAGAGGAATATTTGGGCTGAATACCAAGCACTTATAGTCTTCCAACTTTTATAGTGAACATTTTATTAAGGAGTAAAAGTCGCTAAAAGGCTTTTCTAAACCTATCTTGCAACTCCTTGATTCGCTCTAAAAGTTTTTCGAAAGATAAAGTCTGACCATAGATAAAGTGGTTACACATCTCTGCATAATCACCCTCCCAATCCTTCATCAACTCTTGCCTAGGAACGAAATCAATCTCACTCGGCATCAACTTAGAATAATCTACATACCCTACAGCATAGTATATGGAACGATGCTTAACAATACGATCATACAAGTCCATATCCTGCAGGGCTTGTTTGCCAAATTCTGTATCCATCAAGCGTTCAAGATCATAAAGATGTCTAGACATTCGGACATAACGAGGAGTCTGTTTCTGAAACTCCTCACATAGCAAGAATGCCTTCTCCAGGAATGTTCGTGTAGGTACAACTGTCCTGATAGTAGCTGTAGCCGCCGCATCTTCTCCAGGGAAAGTCTGCTCAATATATGATGAAATCAAACGGTCTTCCGTAGGCTCGTTCATAGACAAGCAACTAATCTCTATCTTTACTCTTGGCGGAATATACTCTATCGTATGACCAAGCATAGACTCATAATGAACGAGAATGACAGATGGATCCTTATCACTTGCAACAGGACTTGCCTTACCATCCTCATCAAATTCCTCTACTACATTTTCTATATAGTATCCTTCCACACCAAGTTTCTTTAGATTTTCATCCAACTCTGCAGAAACTGTATCAAGAAAATACCTACGTGCCTTCTTGCGAAGTTTTTCACGCTGATTCTTTGTCGTCTTCTCTATACCGAAGAATTCATGGTTTACAGATAAATCTATATCCTCACTGAATCTTTCTATCAAATTCCATCCTTTACTGAGACTTGTACCTCCCTTAAAGATGAGTTGATCTGCACATGAACATTTGAAAAGAGCGTTGAGCACCACAGTTACCCACCAGTCCTTTTCAATTGCAACCTGATTAATACGAAACTTCTCTTCCGCACGTTGCAACATTGCCATTCGTTCATCTATTGTGTGATTTAACCAAAGTGTCATAATGCTCGTTTTTATCTATAATATCAGTTATCAGCTTTCTCATCCATACTGGCATGAGAGTAAGATCTTGTACAAACAAGTCTTTATGTTCCTCTTCATTGACCAATTTTCTAATGGTAGAGAGTTCTTGATTACCTACATTCTTTTGTCCTAATGTTCTAAGAGCTTGTACAAGAAGCGCTGCCAACACTGTCTGAAAAGCAAAGTTCTTAGGAACACTTCTCTTCAACTCTATAGTCCGATTTCCAAGAGTCAAGACTCTTCCACTTCCCGATGTCAGATAAGTATATTTTGTAGGCACCTGTGTTGAGAGTCCAAGTTTGTTGAGCGCTGTAACTCCTGAAGGTTGTATTTGTACCTTATCTCGCTGGGCTATAGCCATCACCATTTCATCTATTGATGGATAGACTATCCCAAATCGGGTATTCTTAGGGCGAAGATAAACCCCATTAGCTAATCGAACTATATTTCCCTTTTTTTCTTCTACAGAAAGTGCACGACTTACCACCTTCTCATTATCATTGATGTCCGAGAAGTCTGATATGAAGAGAATCTGCCCTTCACTTGTCTCGTATATACGGTTTGCTATTTCTGCCATATCGTTTTCTTTCTTTAATGGTGCAAAAATACAAAAAATCAGCGATATGCGTAACATACCACTGATTAAATTAACTTTTTTTATGTGGAAAACTTTGCAAACATTTTCCACAATCACTTATTCTTATTCACTCTTAGCTGTCTGTGGTACTCACAGCTCTTGCGTTGTAGTTCTTCCTTATGACTGGCATAATATCGACGTTGATACTCTTTTTTCGTGGCAGTTTTTCACTCTTTAGGAGACATACAGGCAAATTCTCCGAATGAATCTGGATACTGCTTGATTATTGCAGTAAAGACTGCGGACAAGACCTGCACGACAATGGAGTTTCCGGCTCGCCAATATAGAGAATAGTCAGAAGTCTTACGATGACGACCATTTATAAACATAAGTTTCGCTATTTGTTCTTTTGTGTAACCTTCTTTAGATAAAGTCTCGTATGGTCGCAAGATTCTGTTGAGATATAACTCTTCAACACCCATAAATCTGAGACATTCTTCTGGGGTAAGTCTTCTGATTCTCATATATTGTCCTTCTTTGAGACTATCAACAACTGAAAGAAACTTATCTCTATTAGGACATGCTCTTAGTGCTTTTACTGTTTGCTTAGAAGGCTTCGCATTTTCTAAGACTGCAGGAACTATATGCTTATCACCTCTCCACACTTCTATGACACAAGCAGAACGTTCTCTTCGACAACCGGTCATATTTATCAAACTAGTTCCACCGGTAGTAGTCATCAAGGTTTGTATTGTACCATTTGAACATAAAGGATAAATAAAGCGTGAAATACATTCTGTTAATTGAGAGGTAAGCAGTTTACTTGGATACTCAATATTGTTGTTTACGGAAGCAACATACCCATCCTTGGCATTACGAATGATGTCGATATAAGTGTTCTGTTCTTCAACTGTCAGATAGTATTTATCATCAACAACATCAGAAAGTAAGTCTTCTGGCTTTATCTTTAATTTCTTTGTCTTAGGCCATTCGAAATTAGTCTTTTCATCATTATCTATACGCATGGAGACCATAATGAGACGTTTTCTATTTTGCGGGATGCCAAAGTCTGCGGCACATAGCACTTTGTAGTAGCTGACATAACCATAACTCGCAACTGTTCTCGCCCATTTCTTAAAATCATCATCATTTCTTGGATCAAGATAGCCTTCAACATTTTCAAGGATAAGCCACTTCGGACGTTTTGACGCAATCGCTCTTTCTACCTCCCATACCAAGGAAGACTCTGTACCCGAACCTTTCTCAAAACCTTCACGCCGTCCTGCTCTACTTGCATTTTGACATGGACTGGAATAGAACAAGATGTCAAAGTCTTCAACTTGACTCCAGTTTATTTTAGATACATCAGGATAACATCTATTCGCATATTCAGGGAATGCGAGGTTATGTACAAGTTGAACTAATGAATTTATGTCACTCCAACCAATAAGTTCAACACTAAAGCGATCCTTAAAGTTCTTGACTGCATCTATCAAGCCCATCATTTGGGAATCATACCCACTAAACAGGGTAAACATCTTAATCTTTTTATTCATTTTTCTTTGTATTATATTTTGGAAAAGTCTGAAAACACTTTTGGTTTTCAGACTTTTAGGTTAGTAATTATGCTGCTATATTAAAAGAGGTGGTTACAAACTTCTCAATGGTATCAAAATTTACAACATCTGCTATCAAGTCACGGGTCTTAGGCGATAAGGCTGCACACACTATAAGTTGTGACAGCATAGCCTGCACTTCTCTTTTTTGTGCAACTATATCGGTTCGTGTCTTGATTTTCAACTCCTTTGAAACTCCTGAGAGTGTTTTAAAGATGATAGACTTACCATTGAAGCTCGCAGAAATAGCATTGTTTGTTTGAAACTTCACTTCAGACTCCAAAGAGAGTCCTTTCATCTGCAAATAGAAGAGTGTATCTTCTGAAGACGTCATGTAAACCATTATTGTAGAAGAGATTGCTTTAACGACGGCATCAATAGAGTTCTGTTTGCTTTTTTCTTTTGGAACATCATAGACTACAGAGCTATCTAAAGTTGGCAAAGCTGCATCTGCCTTGATTTTCGCCTTTGGTTTCTGCGACAGTTTTAGCAACTTGTCTTGCCCTTTTTCGTACATATCGACAATGGCATCTTCCAATTTATTGTAATCAAGTTTGCCTGGTGTCTTTCGCCATCCTTTTGAACCGTCAAGCAAAGAATCGTATGACTTGCAATGTGCTACACAATAGAGCAAATCATCATGCATACTACAATGCTTTTCATCGGTTGCTTTTCCAGAAGCGAGTTTCTTGGTAATGGTCACCATACCTAAAGAGGCATCTTGAATCGCTTTCGTGAATTTAGCGTCCTCTGCACCTTTATTATTAATGGCAGCCTCTTGAACAAGTCTTGCAATTTTATGAGCAGACTCTTTCGAGAGACATAGAAAATCGACACTTTCAGGAGTAAGAATGCCTTTGGCTATAAAGTCTTTGGCATTGGCTTTAATTCTTTTTGCATACTTGTTTTTGTCAAGAGACTCTTGATTGTTTGTCACACTTGTTGTCTTAGTTAAATTCTTAATCTGTTTCATAGTTTTATTCTCTTCTTTTATTTTTGTGTTATAAATATCTGTAATAGAAATCGTTTTTTCAATATGCTTGCCGTCATAGATTGCAAAATGCATTTTTCTATTCTTTTTAGGCTCACCATCATAAATAACATTTTGGTTGCTATCTAAAATGACAAATGATGTTCGACTACCTAGAGCACCTTTTTGTAGCAGAGAATCTGCTTCTTTTATTGTTGCGATATAAGCGGTATCGGCATCTGGATAAAATCTGATAGCACCACTCTGCTGCCCGATACGGAGATATGCGAAATAACTATTTGTGTAGTTCATATACTTGGTTACATTCTCCTTTTCATTGTCTATGGAGTCTGACGAAAGTCTCATCGTGCTAGACTCTTCCTTTATTGCTGCAGCTTCATTCTGTATTAAACACTGTAATTTATCCTTTATTATTCTCATAATTAACTCATTATGACTTTTTCAAAGCAATTAAGGAGAGTGTGCACCCTACTCCAAAATCGCTTTTACTTAAATCTCTTTATTTTTTCACCATCAAGAATATGCATCGATGGCGTTGCCATATAAGTCATTTTAAACCTATATATATAATAAGGTGTACAACTAGAGGGACACCTCTAACCTCTTCGCTTAAAATAAAGCGTTTTCTTTTACTGGCTCTTGAGGCAACAATTCGACATAATAGCCTTTCTTCACGAGATGTCCGCGTCCTTTCTTAAGGTATTGTTTTAAATACGAGTATCCTACACCTAAAAAGATTGCAGCCTTGCGTCTTGACTCAAATACCAATCTTTCACCTGTCGTGTCTGAAATTAGAGCAACAGACATAATTTTATTATTTTCCATTTTTATAATGTTTTAATTTTAAGATGTACTTAAAGGAGACATCTTACACCCTTCCATTGCTGGACACATTATTATATTATAATGATACAGGATTCACATCATAAAATTTTAAATCCCATTTTTCATTATCATCGCTTATTATAAAAGCGATGATAAAAGTTTATTTTTTCTCCAACTTTTTTTTATTAGAGAAGGAATTGATTAATGTCCATGAAGTATCTTTCGTAGATATTACGGACTGTTTCTATCTTTTTTTGAACAATAAGCTTCCACACGCCTTTACTTCCCCCTTCATAGAGCTTGATACCTCTCAGAAAGTCTGGATACTTTAAGAGAATTGTTTCAATGGTGGTATTATCACGACAAGACTTCATGTAAACATCAAGACCACCGACCTTACTTATCTCAGTTCTAAACTTTCTCCAACAAATCTGGCGTTTAGGTTCTTCATCTACGATTGTCACCTTATTAATATTAGGAGTAGTGTTTGTTGATGTTGACGTCTCAGGTTCCTTCTCAGCATAAGTCTCGGCTTTTAACTGAGCAGACTCTTCTGGAGTCAATTTTCTTAGTTTACGCAATTTTCGCCCCTCACCTGTTTTGAAGTAAACATTAACCTCACCTGAATGTTTGCGACATCTTACAACTACATCGTCAAGAACATCTTCATTACACTCTACCAAAACTGTAACATTCTTACGAACTACCAATTTCTTTCTCAAATATACCTTTGTCATAACTTTTTATTTTAAAGGGTTAAACATAAGAGGAAAAACAAGCTATTTTATCCCCCAAAAATTAAATCTACTACAAAGATACATTTATTTTTTAGCATATTTCTGCAATTAAACTATATGGGAATTTACCCGAATATTTCCAAAAACAGAAAATCGCATAAATACTTGATTATAAACAAAATAAGGGGATTTACGATGCGTAAATCCCCTTACAGATATAGATTTTGGAAATTTAATTTCCAGTTTTTCACAGATATGTCGAAATTATCTTGTCTATTATTTTTCTCGTCAATTCGGAAGTATTTTCTATGTTCCAACAAGAAATATACGATCTTCTCTCCAACAATTTTCCTTTGAGACTAAACTGTCCGTTAGCGTTTGCTATTTCACTATCTATCTTGGAATACTTTCCTTTAATCAATCCTTGATTCATAAATAAGCCTATAACATTATAAACGAGTACCAAGTTAAAGCCACCATTAAATTTATTGGGATTTATCTGAGTTATTTTCTTTCGAAGTTCGCTATCACGCAGAATCACTCTAAACTTCGACTTTAAACTATCAGAAGAGTTAGACTTACCTATAAATTCCTCACCGAATATTACATCTATGAAATTCAATGCTTTCTCTACAGTTTCATTCAGTAAAGTCTCATCATCAGTAACATCTATCGCATCTGCCATATGTTCTATAATATAATTAAAGACAGTTACTTCCTTAGCTATATAAACAATATCCTTTCCTTGCTTAATGTAGATGAGATACATAAGTCCATTTACAAGAGAATTATTTTCTTCCCAATCAATAAGCTCTCCAGAATAAATATTCTCTGCCAAGAAAGCAAGGTAGCATTTGGGAGTCGCTATGTCTTCAATAGAAGCATCTACAGGATATGGATTATCAGCTTTCAACCTATCAAGCTTTTTAAAGAAGACTTCCACACATTGTTGTGGAGTGAGTAAATCCAAACGAAGCTTATGATAAGGAGTAACATAAGAACTAAGTGCTGCATCTACATTCACCCGATTCTTAAATCTATTCAAATGACTCATCACTATCTTTCTTTCCTCTTCAGACAAGCTAGGTCCATTCAGTACCGCCAGTTCTTCTGCTGTAAGCGGATTATTTGCATCTAGGAGAGTGAAACTTTGAAAGCAATCATTCTCCAATCTCATATTAACACACTCTTGTAGCTGCTTTCCATTACAGATACCCGAATGGGCAGAAAGCTCATACACATAGATCAACAAAAGCATCACAGAATAAATCTCCTTACGATACTTTTCTTTCTGTACATGCATTACAGAAATGAGGTTTATGAGAAAATCTTCATCTTCAAGACACAATGCTCCTATTTTAATATACGCATCATTTTTATACCCGAAAAAAGGTACAAGCCACTCGTTTTTCTCTTTATTCCATTTCTTACGAAGCGCACCGCAAACTCTCATATATAACAGATGGCGATCTTCCGGATTAAGTGGAGATACTATATCTTTATAACATCTCCCAACAATACCTAAAATTGCATCTATCGGCTCATCGCCTACATTCTTTAAGTTTGCATAGTTCCTAACATCACTCCACATAAATAAAGAAGAACGAATAGACTCAGCGTATGAAGAATGAACAAAGTTTCTAAAATCCAGTTTTAGAAACATCTTATACCGTTCCAATGTAACAGCCTTTGATGCAGGCTTTCCCACAGCAAATAACATAGAAACATCTTCTGTCTTGATATTCAAAAAAGACAGAAGAGCATCAAACCTTCGTACATAGCTAGGTATATCTATATGGTGATCAAGTAATACTACTTGCTCGTTTATGTCATCTGTATATGTATTATTCATTGCTATACCTTTAAATATTTGAATTTGTATGCAAAAATAATACTTTTTTTAAGCAGTACCAAAAGAATGTATTAGAAATTGAGTTTCAGCTCTAAAAATAATGTAATACTTAGAAGAATTACAAAAATATCATTTAAAAATAGACATTCTCTCCTACTTCAAATACAAGTCAAAATTTAATTTTTGAGTAGATGAAAGAATATTATAAGAAAGTAGATAATGAAACTATCAATGAGCTGATGGCAAGCATGGAAGAAAACGAAAAAGCAATTCGAGATATGAATGAAAAAAGAGGTTTGACCATATACACCAACCACGAAATCTGCGATGTACTTGGCATAAACGAGAAGCTATTACGTAAATATCGCTATAATGGTTTGCTGACCTATAGCAAATGTGGTGATAAGTATTGGTACACCCAAACAGACATAGATGAATTCATGGCAAAAAACAAACGTGAAGCATTTTATTAATACACCTTATTATAATAGGAGATACACGAAACTAAAAATTGAAGAATATGACAGAAAAGAAAGAAATGTTACTGATTGAAAAGACACAATGGGAATCATTGGTGTCTAAAGTTCGAGACCTAACCCAACAAGTCTCAATTTTAAAAGAGTCTTATGTTCCAAAGTCTCAATACTACACGAACAAAGAATTACGGATATTGCTTGGAGTAGAAGAAAAGTTGATTCGAAAATATCGGGAGCAAGGACTACTCGCCTATTCCAAGATTGGAGATAAGTATTGGTATAGCCAACAAGATGTTTCAAACTTTCTAGAAAAGACTCACTATGGCTCATTCACCTAAATACATAGACAAAAGAAAAAAGACACTCTCTAAGGATGTTATTCCTCAAAGAATGTCTTATAAAAAAAAGCTTTATATGAATCATATATATTTATCTATAAAAGTCATGACTGCAGAAGGCTCTTACAACGCTTGACCGTATTTACAGACACACGAGAGTGTAAACTAAACTGTGTCAAGCTACAATAAAAAGT